>CALGZO010000211.1 GCA_937934465.1 uncultured Fimbriimonadales bacterium
ACAACCGTTGGGGTATTATTATAGTGCCCAGTGGCCCCATGGTCTAGTGGTCTAGGACGCCAGGTTTTCATCCTGGAGGACGGGGGTTCGAATCCCCCTGGGGTCACCATTCCCCCGTTGAGAGATTCCGACGCCAACCGATGGCAGTGCGTTCCGCGCCGCCCTGCGTGCCATCATAGGGCTATCAAACTGAGATACCCTGCCTGCCGCTCGGAGTGACGGGTTCTGCGCGATTCTTGTCGTGCCGAGCGCAGCGAAGCGTCTCCACTGCCGTATGGGATTTATTCGGGCGCGTTCGTGTTCGAAGGACTCAATAGGTAGGTAATCTGCTTTGGGGGCGTGAGCGGGTATACTCTCGGCGCGTGGAGATATCGCCAACGAAGGAGGAGGCAACTATGGAGGGTTTACAGCAGATAGTTCCTATCGCCGCGCCCATACTTGGTGGGGCGGGCATTTTATTAGCAGGATTGAACTACTGGATTGTCACCCGTCGTCCTGACGGCAACGAGACGATGCGCACCTACGCGCAAGCCATTCACGACGGCGCGATGACCTTCCTTAAGCGGGAATATATAGCAATCACACTGTTTGCGATTGTGCTGTTCGCGGCGCTGACTTTTGCGTTCTATCAGACGGCGCCGTGGATTGGCGGCGCGTATCTGTTCGGCGCGTTCAGCTCGATGCTGGCAGGCTTTATCGGGATGAAGGCGTCGACGCGCAGCGGCGTGCGTTCGACAGAGGCGGCGCGCGTGGGAGGTATGGGCGAGGCGTTGGTGGTGGCGTTCACGGGCGGCTCGGTGATGGGGCTGGCGGTCGCTGCGCTCGGCTTGCTGGGCGTGGGGCTAATCGTGTTGCTGGGGCAAGCCGACCTGAAGACGCTGGCGCAGTACCTCACGGGCTATTCGATGGGCGCATCGTCGGTCGCGCTGTTCGCTCGCGTGGGCGGCGGGATTTACACCAAAGCCGCCGATGTCGGGGCAGACCTCGTGGGCAAGGTAGAGGCAGGCATCCCCGAAGACGACCCACGCAACCCCGCCGTGCTCGCCGATAATGTGGGCGATAATGTGGGCGACACGGCAGGCATGGGCGCCGACCTGTTCGAAAGCTATGTCGGCTCCGTAATCGCCGCCGCCGTGATTGCCGTGACTTTTTACTCGGACAACCCACTGCCGTATATCATCTTGCCACTGGCGCTGATTGCGCTCGGGCTGATTGCGTCGGTGTTGGGCGTGTTCTCAATACGGGTGTTTCGGGGCGTCGATCCGCAACTTGCCCTGAACGGCTCTACAGTGGTCGCCATCTTGCTGTTTCTGGCGGGCGCAGCGTTCATCACCAACGCGATGGTGGGCAACCTCGCGCCGTATTGGGCGGTGCTGGCGGGCTTGTTCGCGGGCGTGTTCATCGGCGCGGTCAGTCAGTACTACACCAGCGGTCCCCCGATACGCGAGATTGCGAAATCGTCGCGCTTCGGCGTCGCACCGAACATCCTGTCGGGCGTTGGAATTGGCTATCTTAGCACGGTGCTGCCCTTGTTGGGCATCGCGGCGGCAATCTGGGTCGCCTTCGCCACGAACGGCTTGTACGGCATCGCGCTCGCAGGCGTTGGAATGCTCGCCACGATTGGGATTGTGATGAGCACCGACAGCTACGGACCAATTGCCGATAACGCGGGCGGCATCGCCGAGGTGGCGGGCTTCGGCGAGAGCGTGCGCAAAATCACCGACAAACTCGACTCGCTGGGCAACACCACCGCAGCGATTGGCAAGGGCTTCGCAATCGGCAGCGCCGCGCTCACTGCCCTCGCGCTCTTCGCCGCATACCAAAGCCAAACAGGACTGCGAGCCATCAACTTGGTGAACCCACAGACGCTGATTGGGATGCTGGTCGGGATTGCGATGCCGAGCCTGTTCGCGGCGCTGACGCTCAAAGCCGTGAGCCGCGCCTCCGACCAGATGGTGGAAGAGGTGCGCCGTCAGTTCCGCGAGCTGGGACTGCTGGAAGGTAGGGGCAAACCCGACTACAACCGCTGTATCGATATCGTCACCGGTGCGTCGCTACGCGAGATGATTTTGCCGGGCGCGATTGCCGTGATTGCGCCGTTGGCGGTGGGCTTCGTGTTGGGCGCGGAGGCGTTAGGCGGGTTCCTGGCGGGCGCGCTCGGCATGGGCGTTGTCACAGGCTTGATGATGGCGAACGCAGGCGGCGCATGGGACAACGCCAAAAAGTATATCGAGGAAGGACACGAGGGCGGTAAGGGCAGCGATGTCCACAAAGCCGCCGTCGTGGGCGACACTGTCGGCGACCCGTTCAAAGACACCACTGGACCCAGCATGAACATCCTCATTAAATTGATGAGCATCGTCGCGCTGGTGTTCGCGCCGTTGTTCCGATAAGCGCGAGTTTCGCGCAGGGGGTGGTATAATCCCCGTGGATGGCGCAGGCGTGTGGATGTGACGGTTCGTGTGGCGCGTCGCGCCGCGCAGGCTGGCAGATAGGACTGGGCGTCGCGTCGGCGTTGGCGGCGGAGCTCGCTGAGTGGCTGGGGACGGCGGAGGCGTTGCCTGCGCTACTGGCAACGGCGGCGATAGCCATCGCAGGGCGCGCTGTGCTATGGCAAGGCATGCGCGCCCTAACGCGCCTGCAGCCGAACATCTACCTGCTGATGACGCTGGCGAGCGTCGGGGCAATCGCGCTGGGCAAATGGGGCGAGGCGGCGGTTGTTGTCACCCTCTACGCGCTGGCGGAACTGCTGGAGCAGCGCGCCGCCGAACGCTCGGAGCGGAGCCTGCGCGCCGCACTCCAACTGGCGCCCCCACAAGCCACTGTGCAAACGCCCGACGGCGCATGGCAAACCGTCCCCGTTGAGCAAATCCGTATCGGGCAGCGGATTCGCGTCAAGCCGGGCGAACGCATCCCGCTGGACGGCGCAGTAGTCGCAGGCGCGTCATCGGTTGATCAGTCGCCCATCACGGGCGAGAGCGCGCCTATCGAAAAATCGGTGGGCGACACGGTTTACGCAGGCGCGCTGAACCTGCACGGCTCGTTGGATGTGGTAGTGAACGCGACGGCAGACGCAACGGTCGTGGCGCAGATTGCACGAATAGCGGCGCAGGCGCAGGCGCGTCGCGCACAGGTGGAGCGGCTCATCGACCGTTTCGCCCGAACCTACACGCCGCTGATGCTGGGGCTGGCGACGGGCGTGGCGGTGTTGCCGCCGTTAGTGATGGGCGGCGCGTGGGGCGAATGGCTGTATCGGGGACTGGTGCTGCTGGTGCTGGGATGCCCCTGTGCGCTGGTGATTAGCACGCCCGTGACGCTGCTGAGCGCGCTTGCGGGGCTGGCGCGACGCGGCGTGGTGGTCAAAGGCGCCGCCGTGCTGGAGCAAGCGGCGCGACTGCGCGCGTTCGCATTCGACAAAACCGGCACGCTGACCTACGGCTGTCTGCAGGTAGAATCCATCCGCTGCCTCGATACAAAACCGCTGGCGCGACCGCTGGAGATTGCCCTGAGCTTAGCGATGCACTCGGAGCATCCCGTCGCCCAAGCCATTCGCGACCACTGCCTCCAGCAAGGCGCGACCGCGCGCCCCGTCGAGTCGTTCGAGACGACGCCCGGACTGGGCGTGGCGGGCGTCGTGGACGGCAGGACCTTTCGGATGGGCAACCACCGTTTCGTGGAAGCGCACAACGCCTGCTCGAAGCCGTTGGAGACGCTGCTGGAGCAGCTGGAGCAGCAGGGGTTGACGCCTGTCGTGCTATTTGACCATCAGCCTCGCGTGGTGTTCGCGCTGCGCGACGCTGTACGCGCGGACGCCGCGCCCGCGATAGCGCAGTTGCACGCGCTGGGGCTGCACACGGCGTTGCTGACAGGCGATACGCCCGCCGTTGCGGACGCCGTTGCCCACGCGACAGGCGTGCAGACGCACTACGCGGAGCTGCTGCCCCATCAGAAGGCGCAGGCATTAGAAGCGTTGCGCCAGCAGTTCGGATGCGTGGGCATGGCAGGCGATGGGGTGAACGATGCGCCCGCGCTGGCAGTCGCCGATGTGGGCGTCAGCTTCGCCGAGCGCGGAACCGACCTCGCGCTGGAGACAGCCGATGTCGCCCTAATGCGCCACGATTTGACGCTCGTCCCAACGCTCATACGCACGGCGCGACGCGCCACGCGCCTGATTACGCAGAATATCGCGTTCGTGCTAAGCGTGCGTGCGCTGTTCATCGCGCTCGCGCTGATGGGGCAAGCGACACTCTGGATGGCAATCTTGGCGGATATGGGCGTCACGCTGCTGGTGATTGCCAACGGCTGGCGCGCAGCTGCCCCCATCTATAGTACCGATTGACCTCAATCGTCGCCAAAGTCCCCAGATTTAGGGGCAAATTTAACAATTCCCCCCCTGAAACCCTTGACAAAAGCGTCAAGCGATAGGGTATACTGCCCGCGCATCCACAACCGAGTGTACCGCTACAGATTGTGGCTGCAGGCGAGAAAATTCGCGATTTCAGGCGAATAGATACTACAGATGGAGGGTTATGCACGATGGCGCTATTTGAGAAACGGGTGAATCTGAAGCCGTACGAGTACCCAGACCTGCTGAGGTTCCGCGACGCCATCCGCCACTCGTACTGGCTCCATACCGAGTTTTCCCTGTCAGGCGATGTGCAAGACTGGCACGCGCGCACCGAGCCACACGAACGCAACGCGCTCAAAAACACGATGCTCGCCATCTCCCAGATTGAGGTCTCCGTCAAGACCTTCTGGGCGCGTATCTACGACCGCATGCCCAAGCCTGAAATTGCAGAGGTGGGGATGACCTTCGCCGAGAGCGAGGTGCGCCACGCCAACGCCTACTCCCACCTGCTGGACCTGCTGGGGCTGAGCGGCGAATTTGAGAAGATTCACAGTATCCCCGCGATTATAGATCGCGTCCGATACCTGCAGCAGGCACAGGAAGGCATGCGCAGCAGCGACAACCGACAGTTCGCGCTCACCGTGCTGCTCTTCTCCGCGTTCGTCGAGCATATCTCGCTCTTCTCGCAGTTCCTGATTATTATGGCGTTCAACAAGCACCGCGCGGCGTTCAAGGGCGTCTCCAACATCGTCGAAGCCACCAGTAAAGAGGAGCAGATTCACGGCATGTTCGGCGTCGAACTCGTGCGCATCCTGCAACACGAGTATCCCAACTGGTTCGACGCCGCGACCGAAGACGCGATTCTACGCGCGGTGGAGCGCGCCTACGCCGCCGAGCAGTATATTCTGGACTGGATTTTCGAGCGCGGCGAGCTGGACTACCTCCCGCGCTATCAGGTGGACGAGTTCTTGAAGAACCGATTCAACAACTCGTTGCGCAGTGTGGGCATCCAACCGCTCTTCAGTGTCGATGAGCAAGCCCTCGCCGCCACACGCTGGTTCGATGAGGAGCTGCTCGCCACGAAAGAGAACGATTTCTTCAATAAGCGGAGCATTACCTACTCTAAGAAGATGAAGAGCTTCAGCGAAGAGGAGCTCTTCTAAGTAGCACGGACACTCCTGTCCGTGCGTGG
>CALGZO010000212.1 GCA_937934465.1 uncultured Fimbriimonadales bacterium
CAGGCGTACTTAATCATCTCGGCGGTGCGAATGGATACCAGAAACAGTTGCGCCTTCACATTCTCGTAGAGCGCGGCGACGGTCTCGGCATCCGACTCCCGCAGCGCGCCCACCACGGTAAACGGCGGGTCATAGAAGTCAGCAATCGCCGTGCCCTCCCGGAGGAACTCAGGGTTCACCGCCAGCCCGAAATGCTCGTTCACACGCTTGCCCGAACTCTCCTCCAAGATGGGCAACACGACCTCCTCTGCTGTGCCGGGCAGTATCGTGCTGCGGACGACCACGATGTGGTAGGCTTGCTTTGTAATCAGCGCTTCGCCAATCTGTTGGGCGACGCGCTCTAAGTATTCCGTGCGTAGGTCGCCGTTCTCTTTGCTGGGCGTGCCCACACACAGCAGCGAGAGATCGGTAGTGTGGACGGCTTCGGTCGCGTCGCTTGTCACTGTTAGCCGCCCCGACTCCACTGCCTGCTGCAGGTACGGCTCAAGGTCTTTTTCCACGATGGGCGCTTTCCCCTGACGGATGAGGTCTAACTTGTAGGGGTCTACATCGACGCCGATGACGGTGTGTCCTTCGCGTGCGAAGCACGCCGCTGACACCGCTCCAACATAGCCCAGTCCGAAGATACTTACTCGCATAGTCACCGCCAAAGGCGTTGTTCCATATCGCCTGATATATTATAGCCGATTTTAGAAGCCCCTTCCCAACCCTCTCCACACGCAGGCAAGAAGCAATCTCCCCCGTAAACGGGGGAGGTTGGGAAGGGATTACACAAGACAACTGCGCAATCGCTTAGACACCTGCTTAGCGATTGCGCAGCTATGGTGAGTTCGTGCTTCGGCGAATGGAACTGCCGCCGTTGCGACGCATGCCGCCTCCGCGAAAGCCTGTGCCCTCCTCGCCGATTACATGGAGGAACACCAAGCACATCTCGTCGCTGGTGCGCTCGCCCCAAGTGACATCGATAGGCGGTTTGTGAGGGTTGTTGGGGTTCTTCTCGGAGTTATCGTAGTAGGCGCGCACCACCACGCGCGTACCGCGAGGCAGCTTTACAGGCGTTTTGTAGTGGTAGGTGTCTTGCCACTTGAAGTCCCAGTCGTCGATGTGGATGAGGGTTTGCTTGCTGCCGTCGGGTAGCTCGGCTTCCACTTTCATCTCGCGTCCGAGCAGGTGCATATGGGGCGTGATAGCGACGACTTCCACATCGCGCGGCGCAATCCACATCGCCCTCACCTCGTGACGCTCCGCGCCTGCGGGGATGCGGAACAGCGGGTTGATGAGCCACGCGATGCCCACAGGCTGTGGGTTCGGCTGCTTCTCGAGGTATAGCCCCACGCGCGTGCGGTCTTTTTCGGGCTTGCCCGTGCGGTAGTAGTGGATTTGTAGCACGATGTCCGCGCCTTTGGGCAGTCGGTAGCCTGTGCCTTGAGGCAACACGCTGGGCGAGAAGCCTGGCGCCCAGCCGCCCAGCATGCCTGCAGGCACAAAGCCGGGCCAGCCGAACGCCTCATAGCCCGGCTTGGGGTCGGCGGCGTCCAAGCGTCGCGCCGTGCCCGATGTGTCCACAAACACAATCACATGATGCACCGTGTTGCGGTTGCCCGGCTGGATATCGATGGCGCGCACGAACACATCCTCATCGAAGTTGGTCGGGATCACAAAATGGCGGTACTCGTCGTCGCCTGTGGGACCGACCTCGTACTCGACGGGCATCTCGGCGATAATATCGGGTTTGCCCAGCGCCCAGTCGCTGCTGAACTGGCGAGGCGGGGGCATATCGTTGGGGTCGCCCATCGGCGCGCCCGTCTCCGCCCACTTCACAATCATCCCAATCTGCTCATCAGTGAGGCGTCGCTCGCCTTGAAACACGCCATGCCCGTTAGTGGGCTTCCACGGCGGCATCTGCCGCGCCTGAACGGTCTTGGCAATCTCTTTGCGCCAAGTGTAGGCGTCGCGATAGGTCAGTAGCGAGAACGGAGCGACCTCGCCTGGGCGGTGGCAGGGCTGGCAATACTCTTGTAAAATCGGCGCGATATGCTTAGCGTAGGTGATGGGGGCTTCTGCGGCGGCTTCCTCACGGAACCGAATGGTACAGCCGAAGGTCTCGGCGGCGGCGACCTTCACAGGTTTCCCTGCCAGCACTGCCTCAAGCGCGTTTTTGAGGTAATGCTCGCGCACACGGGTCTCGTAGCGGTTGTCGTCGATGGCGCCGCGATAGCGCAGCAGCATCTTCCTGTCTATCAGCACGGCTTGCGGGGTCATCGTCGCACCGAGCGCGCGCGCAATCGCGCCGTCTGGGTCATGCACGGCAGGCGGCTTGAGACCATACTCGCGCCGATGCTGCTCCACCGCCTCGCGCGTATCGTCGTAATTGGGGTACACCAAGAACAGTTGCACGCCCCGCTTGCGGTAGGTTTCATACATCTGGTTCACGCGCACAGTGTAGCGTTGCGCGGCGGGACACTTGGTCGCGGTGAACACGAATACTACAGGCGCACGCTGGGTCAGCTGGCTCAATCGGTAGGCGCGTCCCTGCAGGTCGGTGAACTCCAAATCAGATACTCGGCGGTTAATCGCCCCTGATCGAGGCGCTTCGGTAATCACGCGGTGCTTGAGCGTGACGACCTTGTCGGATTCTTGCGTATCGTTGGCAGGCATGGCGTTCCAACTCAGCGCGCCAAGCCCGCCTAACAGCCCCAGCATCCATAGCACTCTCATTTGGTCTACCCCTTGCGTTTGCTAACGGATAGCTTATTCCGCGCGCAAGTCGCTGAACTCGCGCCCACAAGTATACCCATAGACGCCTGTAAGCGATGTAAGTTCGGTATCATAAGTATAGCAGAGGTGCTGTAGATGAGGGAGGCATCCGTGCGCGCAGACTACGATAGCCCATGGAAGGAGTTTCTCACTATCTTCTTCCGCGAGTTCATCGAGCTGGTTCTGCCTGAGCTGTACGCAATGGTCGATTGGTCGCAACCGCCTGAGTTCTTGGACAACGAGTTGCGCCGCATCACCCCGCGTAGCGAGACAGGACGGCTCTACACCGACCGATTGGTGAAAGTGCGTCTCAAGAGCGGCGCCCCACAGGCTATCTTGGTACATCTGGAAGCGCAATCGCAGTTTGTGAGCGATATGGAGCAGCGCGTGTTCACCTACCACGCCCGCGCGTGGATTGAGGTGCGCTTGCCGATTGTCAACATCGTCATCTACGCCGACAAGAACCCCAACTGGTCGCCCAATCGCTATCTTTACGAGCTGCCAGGCACGCGATTAGACCTACAGTTCCATGCCGTGAAACTGCTGAATTTAGACGAGTCGCGCCTGCTGGAGTCGGCTCGGCAGCGCAACCCTGCCGCGCTAATTTTGCTGGCATTCCGCAAGGCGATGGAGACAGAGAACGATGTGGAATTGCGGTTCGAGGCGCGCAGACAACTCACGCAGCTGATGATAGAGTTGGGGTATCATGAGGATGAACAAGCGCATATACAACGCTTGATGGAGTGGGTGCTTATGCTACCAGAAGTGCTGGAACAACAGGTGCAGGAGCTGATTGAGGAATACAAGCGCGAGCAGGGGACGACCTTTGTGTCGCGCTTGGAGCGTCGCGCGATTGAGCAAGGCTTGCAACAGGGCTTACAACAGGGCTTGCAGGAAGGCTTCCAGCAAGGCTTGGAGCAAGGCTTGCTGCGAGCGACTGACCAAGTACGCGATGCACTGTTGCAGTTTGTCGTTCGCCGTTTCGGCAGTGAAGCGGAGACGCTACGCGCGGATTTAGCGCAAATCCGCAACTCGGCGACGCTGCTGCAACTCTTCAGCGCCGTGATGGAAGCGTCTTCTCTGGATGAATTTCGCGCGCAGGTGCAAGCCGCCTTGACACAGCGCGCAGAGGACGACATCGCGAACGGGCAAACGCCCAACTCATCCGCCTAAGAAGCGACCTCCGAGAGCGTCGCTCGCCGCGCGCTCTCGGAGGCGAGCATTCTACGCAACCCTGCTACTCCAGTGTGGTCTGAATCGCCTGTATCACGCGCGGGAGGTCGGGCAGCACGGCGTATTCCAGCTCGGGGCAGAACGGGATATGCACATCGTAGCGGGCGACCAGCTGCGGCGGCGCCAGCAGCAGATTGAACCGCTCAGGAACGCTGGTCATCTCGCTGATAATCGC
>CALGZO010000213.1 GCA_937934465.1 uncultured Fimbriimonadales bacterium
CCCACCACTGTAGCGTCGGCGTCCCCGCCGACGAACTACGCTTGGACAAGATTGTCCAAGCCACAGGAGCGTAGCGTCGGCGTCCCCGCCGACGAAAACGCTTGGACAAGACTGTCCAAGCCACTGTAGCACGGACATTCCTGTCCGTGCGCAAACGCTTGGACAAGATTGTCCAAGCCACGAGTGCCTAAGCGCGACGGCAGGAATGCCGTCGCACCACTGTAGCGTCGGCGTCCCCGCCGACGAAAACGCTTGGACAAGATTGTCCAAGCCACGAAGTGGAGGAAACACGCCATGATTAACTACGACTATTTGAACGAGATTGCAGGCGGCGATGAGGAGTTCATCGCGGAGATTCTGAGCGACTTTCTGGCGCAGACGCCTGAGCTGCTAACGCAGATTGAGACGGCGGTGGCAAACGCCGACGCGGGCGCACTGGGCGCGGCGGCGCACTCGCTCAAAGGCAGCGCACGCTCCGTAGGCGCAGATGAATTCGCGACAATCGCCTACGAGTTGGAACAAGCGGGCAAAAGCGGCGACCTCAACCACGCGCCCGACGCCCTCCAACGCCTGAAGACCTACTGGGACACGCTGGCGGACTACCTGCAGCAACGCGCGGCTTAGCTCCGCAGTCCGTGGGGCAGGTGCTCGGGCAACAGCGTCTCGGCGTCTGGCGGGGCAAGCACCACCGCCGACTCCATCACATTCTCCAGCTCGCGCACATTCCCCTTCCAGCAGGCGTTCTGCAACAGGCGCATCGCGTCAGGGCTAATCGCGCGCAGGGCGCGTCCGTTCTCTTGGGCGAACTTCTGGAGGAAGTGATTGGCTAATAGGGGGATGTCCTCGCGTCGCTCGCGCAACGGCGGCAGATGGAGATGCACCACCTGCAGGCGGTAATACAGGTCGCTGCGGAATGCGCCCGATTCGACCGCCTGCTCCAAGTTGCGGTTCGTGGCGGCTACCAGGCGCACATCGATGGGGATGGGCGTGTTGCTGCCGAGCCGTTCAATCTCGCGCTCTTGCAGCACGCGCAGCAGTTTGACCTGTATCAGGGGCGGGATGTCGCCGATTTCGTCTAAGAACAGCGTGCCGCCGTTCGCCGCCTCGAACTTGCCGACCCGGTCGGTCTCCGCGCCTGTGTAGGCGCCTTTCACCGCGCCGAACAGCTCCACCTCCAGCAGCGTTTCGGGGATGGCGGCGCAGGAGACCGCCACGAACGGCTTGTCGGCGCGTTGGCTCCGTTCGTGCAACATGCGGGCAATCAGCTCCTTGCCCGTGCCGCTCTCGCCGGTAATCAGCACGGTGGTGCGGGTATCCGCAACACGGTTCACCGTCTCCAGAATCGGCTTAATGGCGGGGCTTTCGCCGATGAAGGCGACCTGCTTGCGCTTGGATGTTTTCCGTGCGGGGGGCTTCGTCGGCGCTGTCGGCTCGCGCAGCGCGTTGCGCACCACCTTGCGCAGCACCTCCATATCGAGGGGTTTGGTGAGGAAGTCATACGCGCCAGCGCGCATCGCCTCCACCGCCGTCGGTATCGTGCCGAACGCCGTCATGAGGATGACCTGCAGGTGGGGGTGCTTCTGGCGCGCGCGCTTGAGCAGTTCCAAGCCCGTCATGTCGGGCATCACCACATCGGTCAGCATCAAGTCGCACGGCGTCTCATCCAAGACACGCAACGCCTGATGACCGCCCTCCGCCGTGTGCACTTGGTAGCCTTCCTTTGTGAAGGCGCGCTCCAGCACCCGACGAATGTTCAACTCGTCGTCCACAATCAAGATTGCATGCGCCATAGCGTCTCCTCACGAGCCTTTGTCTGGTTCCTTACTCTGCAGGTTGAATTTTCGGCAACCACAGCGTAAAGATAGAGCCTCCCTCAGGGGGGCATTCGAGGGTAACCTTGCCGCCGTGTCCCTCGATTATCTTTTTGACGATGCTCAGCCCCAGTCCAGTTCCGCGCGTGCGCGTGGTGAAGAACGGCGTGAAAATCTTGTCTCGGATTTCTGGGGGTACGCCGCTGCCGGTATCTTGTACGGAAATTTTTATCCACTCGTCGTGTTCGCATGCGCTTAGGGTGACGACTCCGCCGTCGGGCATGGCGTGTGCGGCGTTCTGGACGAGGTTGTGCAACGCTTGTTCCAGCCGTCCTATGTCGGCGGGCGCTGTCAGATTGTCGGGCGCGTCCAGAACGGTCTGCACGCGCATCGATTGCAAGGTGGGCGACTGCACCAGCAGCACGCGCTGCAGCAGTGGCTTGAGCGGCGTAGGGCGGATTTGCAGTTGGAACGGCTTGGCGAACTCCAAGAACTCTTCCGCGATTTCGGTCAGGCGTTGCGCCTCCTGCTGGATTACTTCGATGTAGAGGCTCAGCGATTCGGGCAGCGGCTCTTCTTGGCGCATCAGGTCTACCGCGCCGCGCAGTGCGGTGAGCGGGTTGCGTATCTCGTGCGCGATTGTGGCGGTCATCTGCCCGACGGCGGCGAGCCGCTCCATCTCGCTCAGGCGCGACTCCAAATTGAGGTACTCGGTGATGTCTTCAAACAGCACCACCGCGCCTTGCGGTTGCCTGCCGCGCGCGAGCAGGGGCGAGACGGTGGCGTTCAGCACATGCCGCGCGTTGCCGACCTGAGCCTTGAGCTTGTAGAGGTTGCAGGTCGTGGAGTCTCGCAGCACCTGCTTGATGGCTTTTTGCAGCTTATCGCAATCGGCGGGGGCAATCGGGCAGGCGTCGGCTGTCAACACTTCGCTGTAGTGTCGCCCGACGCTCTGACGCCCCGAAACGCCCAGTACCTGCTGCGCCGCGCGGTTCCAAGTGGTGATAATCCCGTTCTCATCGACGGTGAACATCCCCGAGCCGAGACTGCGCAAGATGTTATTGCGGAACGCGGCGAGGCTCTGCAACTCCCGATACCGTCGCTCCCGATCTTGGTACAGCCGCGCGTTCACGATGGCGATGCCCGCCTGATTCACAAACGCGCTCAGCAGCTCCACCTGCGCATCAGTGAACGGGGCGTTCTGATTATCCGCCAACACCACGCCGATGCAGTCTTGGTGAACCACGATGGGTAATACGCAGTAGCGTCTTGCACCGAGCGTGCGCCCGAACCCGCGCATCGGCTGCGTCTCCTGCAGAGCGTCTTGCACCACCAGCGGGCGTTGCTTTTGGGCGACCATGCCCATCACGCCCTGACCCTTGCGGAAGCCGCGCGAGGGAAACATCTCAGGGCGATAGCCATGAATGAGACGCGGAAGGTACACACGCGACGACTCGCCCGACAGAAATATCGCGCAACGCGCAAAGCCGACGGTATCGCGAATACTCGTCCCGACCTTCTCAAGCAATTTGTCGATGTCTAGCTCTGCCGTTATCGTCTCGGTGAGTTCCACGAGGGTCGAGACCCGATGCAGGTTCTGGTTGAGTTCTTGATAGAGTCTGGCGTTTTCTAAGGCGGAGGCAATCTGGTTCGCGAACACGGCGAACAGGCGCAGGTCTTCCTGTGTGAAGGGCGGCGCGGGGCGCAGGCGTCGGATGGACAGCACGCCAATCACGGCGTTGTCCCGATTGCGCAGGGGCACGCTAATCGAGCTGCTGATGTGGGCGCGTGGGGTCAGGTGGCGCAGGTTGGGTTCCTGCTCCAAGTCGTTGAGTAGCAGCGGCTCGCCCGTCTGCGCGACATAGCCCGCCACCCCCTCGCCGAGTCGCACGCATGCCTGCTCGATGAGTTTATCGGGCAGTCCGTAGTTGGCGGCGATGGCAAGTGTTTGGGTGGCTTCGTCCAGCAGCATCAGTGTGCAGGCTTGGGCGTCCATCGCTTGGGCGGCGCGGTGTGTGGCTAACTGCAGGAACGGCTCCAGCCCGCCCTGCTCGCTCGCGACGGCGGTCTCATACAGCGTGCCCAACGCGGTGAGGCGTTGGCGCGAGAGCCGTTTCAGCGCGTCGATTTCGCGGTGGAAACGCTCATGTTGCCCCAGCAGCGCGGCTAACTGCGCGGCGATGCGCCATTCGGGGCGATGTTGCTGATCGGGGCGCGTGCGCAGCACATAGTAGAGTTCAGGCACTGGCAGGGGCGTAATCTGCCATGCCCAGTCTCCCGCCAGTACCCACTGTGTTGAGGCGACTTCGAATGGCAGTGTGTCGGGCAGGCGCGGACTCGGCTCGTGGGGCGCGTGCGCAATCACATAGGGCGGTCTGCGCGCCGCTTTCAGCGCCAGCGCGTTCCACACCCCGTCCAACTGCGCCACCGTGCGTATCAGGTTCGTCAGGGCTTCCGTGCCCACCCCCGTCGCCGCGCCCTCCAGCGCGGACACAACCCATTCCATACAAATCTATTCTTCCACGCCGCGCGCCCGATTCCTGCCGAGTTGGGTATACTCTACCTATGAACTGGAGCCGATACCTCAGCGTGGTAGGGCGAGTACTCCTGTGCCTGATTTTTCTCACCTCTGGCGTGAACAAAATCCTCACCTTCGAAGCGACCGCAGCGCGCATGACGGATGCAGGCATGCCGCTCGCCCCGCTCTTTTTGGTGGGCGCAATCGGATTGGAGCTCATCGGCTCAGTGCTGGTCATAACAGGTTTCCACATTCCGCTTGGCGCACTGATGCTGTTGGTGTTCCTTGTACCCGCAACTTTCATCTTCCATGCTTTCTGGAAGTTTGAAGAATCCCAGCAAACGGCGGAACGGATACAGTTTATGAAGAACCTCGCCATCGCAGGCGCACTGTTGGGGTTGGTTGCGCAACGACGGAGACAAATCGGTTCGTAGCGCCGCCGCAACCAAGTCTTTCTACTATAGAGTTTCGTCGCTCTCACCCGATAATCCCGAAAGAGCATAGTGGCGTCGTCCCTGCACGGGTCCGCCCCTCGCTTGAACCTTTAGGAGGTGAGACTATGAGACAGTGGTTTATGAATCTACGCCTGAGCGCGAAGCTCGCTTTACTGATTGGTATAGGGGTTGTCGGTTTTCTGGTGTTCGGCTTGAAGAGTGCAAGTGTTGTGAACCGCGTGAAGGTCGGCGGTTCCATCTACAACGAGATAATAGCAGAAGAGTATGCCTTAGCGGAAAGCACGCTGCCGAGCGCGAGTTTGGCGACTTTGGACTGGTACATGCGTCGCGTTGCGTTGCGCGTGGATGCAGGCGAATACGACACGGCGCAGCAGCTGTTCCAGCGGTATCGCGAGGCGCGTGAACGGTTCAATCAGGCATCCTCCTCGATCAAACAGAAATCGCCTAAAGCATACGCGCTGCTGCCTTTGGAAAGCGAGCCTGCTAAGCAATACCTCCACCTGCTGGATACCCAGTTTACCCCTGCGATGGAGCGGCGCGATTGGCAGGCAGTCTTGCGTGTCCAAAGCGAGTTGGCGACGCCGCTGCGTCAGTATGAGCAGCTGATGGACGAATCTGAGCAGAGACTGCACGAGTTGGTACAGCAGAACGAGGCAGACGCGATGGCTCAGGTGAACAACAGCAAGTGGCAGTTAGCAGCAGTCGCGTTGCTGGCGCTGCTAACGATGGTCGCTATCGGCTGCGCCTGCACGCGGCAGATATTGGCGTCTGCACGAGCGGTACAACAGGTCGCCCAACAGATGGCTCAGGGCGACCTGACTGCCCGCGCCTCGCTCAACACGCGCGATGAACTCGGACTGATGGCGCAGGACTTGAACCGCGCCATCGAGTCGCTTGCTGCGACGATGCGCCACGCCGTGCGAACGGCTGAGAGTGTGGTGCAGTCCGCACATCAGACGGCGCAGGACCTGAACCAAGTCGCTCACGGAGCGCAACAGATGAGCCTTGCGATGAACCAGAGCGCGCGGGGTACCGAGCAGATGACTCATGAGATTCAGCGCAGCGCCGACAATCTCAGCGCCATCCGCGCGGTTGCCGATGAAGCCACGCGCGGCGCGGCTCAGACCGCGCGCGCCGCGCAAGACGGCGTCGTCCAGATTCAGGAAGTCGCGCGAGTGGTGCAGGAAGTCGCGCGCGGCGCAGAGCAGACCGCCCAAGCCGCCCAGAACGGCGCCGACCGCCTCAACCGCATCACCGAACGCCTCCGCGCGGGGATGCAACAGATTACCGACGCCCAGCAGTCGGTCACGCAAGTGAGCCACGCCGCCGACCAAGGACGCGCCGCCCTACAACAGGCGCAAACGATGATCCTCAGCGTCGAGCAGCAGGCGCGTCAATCTGCCCAAGAAATCCACAACCTCGCCCAGATGTCCAACGCCGTCGCAGGCATCCTGCAGACCATCGAAGAAATCGCTCGTCAAACCAACCTGCTTGCGCTCAACGCTGCAATTGAAGCCGCACGCGCGGGCGAGATGGGACGCGGATTCGCCGTCGTCGCTGATGAGGTGCGCCGTCTCGCTGAACGCAGCGCCGAAGCGGTGCGCGATATCCAGCGCATCATCCAGCAGACCATCGAGAACACTGAACGCGCTGTCCAAGCGATGGAGCAGAACCTCGTCCAAGTGCAACAAGGCGTCGCCGTATCCGCCCAAGCCACCCAAGAAATCGACGCCATCCTGCAAGCCGTCAACACGATTGCCCAACGCATGGACGAGTCGGTAAGCACGATGCTGACCGTGCAGTCGGAAGCCGAGACCGCCACACGCGATATCGAACAGATTGCCGCAATCGCCGAGCAGTCCAGCGCAGGCGCACAGCAGATGCTCGCGGGCACAGAGACCGCATCCACCGCGCTGAACGAAATCGCCGCAATCGCCGAGCAGTCCAGCGCAGGCGCACAGCAGATGTTCGCAAGCCTCGAGCATGCCACAGCCTCTATGGGGCAGATGGCGGCGCTCTCCGAAGAGGTCGCCGCTGGCGCCGAAGAGGTGAACGCCACCGTCCAAGACCAAGCCAACGCCGTTGCCGCTATCAACGAACGGATGCAACTCGCTACTGTCAGTGCGCAACAACTTATCGAAGCTATTCGGCGGTTCAAAATCGACGACGAACAACCGTCGTCAGCGGAGGATGTGATTGTGCTGTACCCTGCCGCGTAGCTGCCCGACCGATGCTGTCCCGTCTGTGGGCAATCCGCGCTGGGATTGCCCACAGACCGACACGCCCTAACCTCCAGAATTCGGCGTCGATGCGCGTTTCGGGTACACTTTGCCGATACTGGAGGCACGCATGAGCAACGACGCCCTGATTGTCGCAGCTGTTCGCACACCGATTGGCAAAGCGCCGCGCGGCAGCCTACGCCACACTCGACCAGACGACCTCGCCGCGCTCGCCATTCAAGCAGTGCTTGCCCGCTGTCCCGCGTTAGACCCCGCCGAGATTGAGGATGTAATTATGGGCTGCGCGACGCCTGAAGGCGAGCAGGGGCTAAACATCGCCCGTGTCGCCGCGCTCCGCGCGGGACTGCCCCACAGCACGCCCGGCGCGACGGTGAACCGATTCTGCGCGTCGGGGTTGGAAGCTATCGCCATCGCCGCCGAGCGTGTCCGAGCGGGCGACGCCGAAGTCATCCTCGCAGGCGGCGTGGAGAGCATGAGCCGTACCCCGTTTCTGGACATCCATAGCCATCCGAACCCTACCCTGTTCCATCACGCGCCGAACACCTACCTCAATATGGGACTGTCGGTGGAGCAGCTGGCGCGCAAGCACGGCGTCACGCGCGAGCAGGCAGACGCCTTCGCCCTGCAGAGCCACCAGAGAGCCGTGCGCGCCCAAGACGAGGGGCTGTTCGACGCCGAAATCGCGCCTGTGACCACCGAGATACAAAGCCTCGACGCGCACGGACGCCCCCAACGCGAGACCATCACGCTCACGCGCGACGAGGGACCGCGACGCGATACGAGTTTGGAGTCGCTGGCGAAGCTCAAGCCCGCCTTTCGCGCCGATGGGCTGATAACGGCAGGCAACGCCTCGCAGCGCAGCGACGGCGCCGCCGCTGTGTTGGTGATGAGCGAACGCAAGGCGAACGCGCTGGGGGTGCAGCCGCTCTTGCGATTCGTCGGCTATACCACCGCTGCGCTCGCGCCTGAAGATTTCGGCGTCGCCCCTGCCTATGCCATCCCCAAGCTGCTCCAGCGCACGAGCGTCCACATCGCGGATATTGCGCATATCGAGTTCAACGAGGCGTTCGCCGCGCAGGTGCTGGCGTCGAACAAGATTTTCGAGATGCCGATGGAGCGTGTGAACCCCTACGGCGGCGCGATTGCGCTGGGGCACCCGCTGGGTTGCACGGGCGCGCGTCAAGCGGCGACGCTCGCCTATGCCCTCCAACGCACGGGCGGACGCTACGGCTTGATTACGATGTGCGCCGCGCTGGGCATGGGCGCAGCAGGGCTGTTCGAGCGCGTGTGAAAGCCGCCGCCCACAAACCGCTGAGCAAGCTGCCTATGTATCTTCTCGCTGTAGGCGTCCTCTACAAGCGTTGACCTCGCCTGCGAGACACTCAATAGTAATAACGCCTACGCCGTCCCTGCAGGATACGGCGCGGTCCGCCCATCGCCTTAATAACAAGAAACCCCGCCACGAACCCCCCAATATGCGCCAGATACGCCACCCCCGGATTGTAGACCAGAAACTGCGACACGAACCAGAAGATTAGGAAGAAGATAGCAGGCGCCTCAACGAAGGTGATAATCACGAACAGCAATACGCAATCGATACGCGCGTGGGGGAACAGCAGCATGTACGCGCCCATCACGCCTGCAATCGCGCCGCTTGCGCCCACCACAGGGATTGGCGACGCCCAGTTGAACACGATATGCGCAAGCGCCGCCACAACCCCCCAAAACAGATACAGCAACAGATACCGAAAGTGCCCCAGCGCGTCCTCCACATTATTGCCGAAAATCCACAGCGACCACATATTGCCGATGATGTGGAGAAAGCCCCCATGCAAGAACATACTGGTCAGGATAGTCAGCCACGGATTGACCACTGGCTCCGCACGGATGCCATGCTCAATTGCTAACCGCGCACGCAGCAGCGGGTCCACAGGCGCGCCCGTAATCTCCGCAGGGATGGCGGCATAAACGGTTGTAATCCGATCATCCAGCAACTGCAAGATGAACACGATTACATTCACCGCAATCAGCCCCAGCGTCACATACGGGAACCGCTCCGACGGATTGTGGTCGCGAATCGGCAGCAACATCGATGCCTTTGTTCCACCTCCGTCAAGAAATCCCTGCCATAGTAGCAGGAAAATCGGTTCGGGCAGCGAATCTACGCTTTCGTGATGGCGCAGACACAGACGACTATGCAACAATCCGCTGGCGAGGGCGCAGCGACAGAGTTCGTCGTGCGCGTGCGCGAAGTGGTCAAAGAGTATCAGATGGGCAAACTGACCGTGCGCGCGCTCGACGGCGTGAGCCTCGACATTTATCGCGGCGAGTACCTGTCGATTATGGGACCTTCAGGGTCGGGCAAAAGCACGCTGTTCAATATGATTGGCGGGCTGGACAAGCCGACGGCAGGCTCGGTGTTCATCGACGATGTGGATATGGCGCAGCTCGATCCGCAAGAGTTGGCGTTTATCCGTTGCCACCGCATCGGCTACATCTTCCAGACCTTCAACCTGATTCCCGTGATGACCGCGCTGGAGAATGTGACCTTACCGATGACCTTCGCGGGCGTGAACGCAGACGAGGCGCGCGAGCGCGGCGTGGAACTGCTCACGCTCGTCGGGCTGGGCGGACGCCTGCACCATAAGCCCACCGAACTCTCAGGCGGTCAGCAGCAGCGCGTGGCGATTGCCCGCTCGCTGGCGAACAATCCCTCTATCATCCTCGCCGACGAGCCGACGGGCAACCTCGACCTCAAAACGGGCAAGGAGATTATCGAACTGCTCAAGCGGCTCAACAAAGAGCGCGGCGTGACCATCATCTCCGCCACACACGACCTGAAGATGCTGGACATCTCCGACCGCATCGTCTGGATACGCGACGGCAAAATCGAGCGCATCGAACTGCGCAGCGAGCTCCAGCTCAAAGTCGGCGAGGTGGAAGGCGAGGCAGGCTAAACCCATGCGCTGCTTATCGGGCAAGTGTGCGTGTCGGATTAGCAACGAAATAGCGCAGGTCTATGAATCGGCAAAGTCAGTCGAGGAGGTCAAGCCAGAGATTTCGGATCTGGCGCAGCGTATTTTCGCGTCTCTTGAACGCCTTGTTCAACATGGACAGATTGCTGACCCCAGCGCGTTTGGGCAAGCGCTTGCCGCCGCCTTCGACTTTTGTGTGAGTCTACTATATGCCGATCACACCTCTGATAAAGACTGGCTCTACTGTCCGAAAGAGCCGTATGCGAGTTTTTACCCGTACATCAAATCGTGTCCAAGATGTGGCAAAGATACTGGAGAACAAGCTAAAATCAAAGCCCATAAGCCCAGCTCGGACAAAATAGGTCGATACGCCTCTCTTGTTCTCTCAGCGCTCCTCTCTGAGGCGCTACAGAGATGCGAAAGGACTTGGACACTTAAGCTGTTAGATTCGTCGCGTGGGGATATCGATATCCTTCTGTATAATGAGGAGCTGCTTGTGCTGTGCGAATTGAAAGCCTCACCCCTTACCGCTCTCGTAGTCAGCACACGGCACCAGAGTCGTCCAACAAAGGATGTGAATGGAGAACCACAACCAATCACCGATCATGAGACTGTCGATACGACGGATTGGAGACATAGGGAATCTTCCCTGTGTATTGATTATCTGACAATTCCCTTGCAACTATCTTCCGAAATATCCTTCATCAGGGCGTTTCTCCAGAGTTGCATACAAGAAGAGATAATAGACGAACAGATCGAGAAATTTATCGTTTTGTGGAGGCAAATGTTTACGGGTTACGAAAAACGCTGGAGCGAGTATGCAAATCTTCGTTGGTTTACCTTTGGTTGTGGTGGAGGCGTGGACGACTCCAAGAACGCGCCGGGCTTAGACCGCACGGACGACATCAAGAAGGGTCTTTACCAATCGCTCAAGCTAACCGAAAGGTATCGGATGGGGTGTGAAGAGCGTCGGATAAGGGTCGGGATTATTTCCAATCTACACCCAGTTGTCCACTATGGTGAATATTTGAGTGGATTTGAGGACGCCGTCTGGACACAGGAGAGCAAGATAGCCGTTGAGAGCTCCGAGCGGCGGGTTGTCGCTGCGAGGGATTTATCCCCTTTTTACGATATGCTATTCACCTTCACGCGCTCGTGGTTTCGCGATCCTGTGTTGAAAGAGGTATTCTCGATAGCGAAGTGGTATCGTGCGCTTGGAGGCAAGGATGAACACTAAGGCATGGAAATTGCTGTTCAAGCTCCGCAACAATATCCCCTTAGAAGGCGATGTGGCGCTTGCGAAACAGGAGCTGGAGGCTCTTGTAGACGATGAAGTTCAACCTGTAGGGCTTGAGGCGCTCCATGAGTGGGTCGCGAGAGGGTGGATTTTGCCCAAAGACGCTGAACTGCATCGCGAGGGAACGGTCGGATTCGTGTGTGTAGGCGACATGTACGACCTCTCGCGCCTCTTCTGGCGTGTTTCTTTTTGTGAGCAGATTTTTGGCGTTGTTCCAGACACGGAGACGGCGCGCTCGACTCTTGGCTCGTTGCCTCCCACACTACTGCGCTACGAACAGCTCGACACTGGCGAGCTGGTTTTTATGGTTGTTCCATTTAACGCAATCGCGGAGTGGTCGGATGTGGCGGCGCGTCGAGCAGACTCGCCCCGTGAGGTGCAAGTGTGGTTGGACCATCTATGCGATGCTCTTGTCAGCAAGCGATGTTCTGCTTTACCCTCGTCGTTGCGCCCCATCATAACCGCGAAACAGACGACAGGGCACCTGTTTCACGGTCTCCATGTCTATAAAGCGAAGTTTTTCCCGCGTTTGGCGCGCGCGTTTTTAAACCTATGCGGCGGCGTGACGGTTTTAGACCCATTTGCAGGCAGCGGCACCGCCTTGACAGAGGCGTCGGTGATGGGTATGTCGGCAATAGGCGTCGATATCGACCCGCTTTCTGTGGCGATTGCCCAAGCAAAGGCGTCGCTGCTTGAAGCCCCCGCGGAGTATCTCGAACGCATCGGCGAGGTGCAGCAGCGGCTTGCAGGCGACGATAAGAGCCAACCCAGCCTGTTTGCTATCGCGGAGTCGTCAGAGCGCTATGCCCTGACGCCCGCCTTTTTGCGCTCGCGTATTCCCGAACCGACACGGCGCGAGGTGGAAGCCGATGTCGCCGAAATTTTAAGTACACTGTATGATATGCCACCGCGCAGTCCACTCCACATCGCACTGAGCGACGCGCTCTCGCGAAAGTTCAAGTTCCGATTCTTGGGGCTGGGATACGGGCGGTTCTCGCTAAGTATCTTGCCACGCCGCGTGCGCACGATGTATCTGGACAACCTACGCTCCATGGCGAACTCTATCGCCGCTTGGCTGTGGCTCCGCCAGCATACAGGGGTTCGCCCTGCGCCGATGGCGGCGATCCAAGGCGACGCGCGTCAGATACCGCTGAGTTCGGAGAGCGTCGATAGCGTGGTCACCAGCCCGCCTTACATGCCTGCTTCTTCAGGGCGCGAAAACTATCTGAAGAGCAAAGCCTACGCGATGACCGTGTTGGGACTAATCGCGCCTGACACTATCGATGCGCTGGAGGCGGAACAAATTGGCTCCATTCAGCGCACAGAGCAAATCCGCGACCTGCCCCCAGAGATTGTAGAGGTAATTGAGTGGATGCAGCGCGATCCCACACGCTGTGTGAAAGCGGCAGCCACTGCAAGCTACTTCGTAGATATCCGCAAATCGCTGCGTGAAATCCAGCGCGTGTTGAAGCCAGGCGGGAAGTGCGCGTATGTGGTGGCGCGACGCCATGTATTCTATCGATACCAGTCGCGCGAGGTAGTGCGCGTGGTGGAGAGCGCGGAACTGACCGCAGAGCTGGCGCGTCAAGCAGGGTTGGAAGTGGTGGACTGCATCCATGTCGAACTGCAGAAGCAGAACACTGTGGCGCGCCCGCGCTCGCTCGACGCCTACTACGAGACCGTCATCCTCTTGCGAAAAGGCTGAGGGGGAATAACTGCGCTTATGAAGACCCCGTTCCGCGCACTGAAGATACCGCGCCCTGTGCTGGCGCTCGGCGCAGTGAGCCTGATGAACGATACCAGCAGCGAGATGGTGTTCCCGCTGCTGCCGCTGTTTTTGCGCAGTTTGGGCGCGCCGCCCGCGCTGATTGGACTGATTGAAGGCTTGGCGGAGACGACGGCGAGCTTGCTCAAGCTCTTCTCTGGCTGGCTGGCGGATAGGGTGGGCAAGCATCGGGCGTTGGCGTTCTGGGGCTACGCGCTGGCGGCGTCCACACGCCCGCTGCTGGCGTTCGCAACCGCGCCCGTGCAGGTATTGGGGCTTCGGTTCATCGATCGGTTTGGCAAGGGCATCCGCACAGCGCCGCGCGACGCGCTGATTGCTGTCTCTACCGCGCCTGAGAATCGTGGCTTGGCGTTCGGCTACCACCGCGCGATGGACAATCTCGGCGCGGCGATTGGTCCTGCCCTCGCGACGCTCATCTTACTGCTCGCGCCAGAGAACTATCGGCTGGTGTTTCTGGTTGCGGCGGTTCCTGCGTTGCTGTCGCTGGGGGTGTTTTGGTGGGGCGTGCGCGACTTGCCGAGTATGCCCCGTTCGCAGGCGAAGCATCCGCTGTCGGGCGCGAGGGGGCTGATGCGGGGACGGTTTGGCGCGTATCTGGGCTGTGTGTTGGTGTTCACGCTGGGCAACTCCAGCGATGCGTTTCTGTTGATGCGTGCGCAGGATGTGGGCGCGCCTGCCGCGATTGCGCCGCTGCTGTGGATGGGGCTGAACCTGTTGCGCAGCGTGTTCAGCGTGTACGGGGGCTGGCTGGCGGACAGGCACGGGCGACTGCGCACGCTCCGATGGGGGTGGCTCTGCTACGCGCTGGTGTACGCAGGGTTCGGCTACGCAAGCGCGCTATGGCAGATTGTGGGGCTGTTCGCGCTGTATGCGGCGTTCTACGCGCTGACGGAAGGCGCGGAGCGCGCGCTGGTCGCTGAGCTCGCCCCCGCCGAGCAGAGCGGACAAGCGTATGGGCTGTTCCACTTCGTGGTGGGCGTCGCTGCGCTGCCTGCGAGCGTGCTATTCGGTTGGCTGTGGCAGGTCGGGGGCGCGCATGTGGCGTTTTTGACAGGCGCAACGCTCGCCTGCCTCGCCGCACTGGGGCTGGGCGTCTCCGCGCGCCAACCGAACGCAGCAAACTAAGAAGTCCCTACTGAGATTCCTCGCCTGCAGCACGGCATGACAGTCGCGCGATTGTTGTCATGCCAAGCGCAGCGAGGCGTCTCACCTCCAGTGCCCGATTTTTCGAACACCCTCCACCCCCCTTGACTTTCGTGCATAGAATCGGTTATAATATGTGCCGCTGGGGCGTAGCCTTATGTGGCGAACGCTGGAGGTTCATCGAATCCTATGAACCACACCCTGAGAGAGCGTGATTTAGCACGCGGGACGAGGTATGCGAAGCGGCGCCGAAAACGGCGCTGTGTCAACGCCTGAGACGCGCCTGAACAGGCGCACCGAAGCCTCTCCACCCCGCGTGCGAGAGGCTTTCTTTTGCGCTCCAGCCGATGGAGGCGTATCTATGCCGACGATTAACCAATTAGTACGTAAGGGTCGCAAGCCGAAGATACGGAAGACGAAGTCGCCCGCGCTGCAGGCG
>CALGZO010000214.1 GCA_937934465.1 uncultured Fimbriimonadales bacterium
GGTGGGGTTGCCGTTGGCGTCCAGCTCGGGCTGCAGCAGTAGCGTATCGTCCAAACTGCCGTCGAAGCCCAAGCGCGCCAAGCTGTAAGGGTCTTTATATTCGTAAGTCTGGGGATGGATGGCTTGTTGCCCCACTTCCACAAAGAGCGGCACATACGCCTGCCCCTGCCCCACCAAGATACGGTTCGGGAAGAAGATATCGAACTGGAACAGCTGGTAGAGGCGGTGTTCCAGACCTTCGGCGTCCTGCTCCGCGCTGTCGGGGTCTTTGAACTGCACGCGCACGAAGTTCACGCCGCTCTGCAGGTCTACGGCGCGCACTTTAATTGTGACGGTGTCGCCCGGGAACGACTCCTTGGGGCTGACGATGGGCAGCACTTCCACGACGGGCGGCGTCAGGTCGAACACGCGGGTCTCCCAGAGGTCGTGGATGCCAGGTCCCGGAGGCTCCACGCCCTGTGTTCGGGTGGAGTGATAGGCGACGCGATTGCGCTCGTTGATGGCGCCTGTGGGGTACTTTGCGCCTGCAGCGGGCGCGAAGAAGCTTACGCCGGGCACATCAGGCTGCGCTTGCGCAGGCGTGCTGGGGTCTGCCGTCAGGGCAATCACATCGCCGCCGAGCGGTTCAGGCAGCACTGCAGCCACGCGATAGATATCGTAGATGTTGTCTGTTACATCCACGCGGTTAGCGGATTGCCCTATCTGGTGCGGTTGCCCCGATTTGCGGGTGGAGGCGAACACCAGAACGGGCGTATTGCCGATCTGCGTCCATGCGGGCTGGCGGTCGCGCGGGCGGTTGCCGTTGGAGTCCACAAAGTTCGTCCACTGAACCGCCGTGAGCGTATTAAAATCGAGCATGTAGATATAGCTGCTGCCGTCGGCGGCGATACGCGCGAAGGCGATGCGGTTGCCGTCAGGCGACCAGGCAGGTTCCACATCGTTCTCGCCAGGGTCGGGGAAGGTGATGCGTCGGAAGAAGGTTCCGTCCTCGAACGGTCGCCCATCGGTGCGCGCCAAGTAGAGTCGGTAGCGTCGGTCGGCGGGCGTTTCACTCGCTTCCAGGCGGTTCGACGCAAAGACCACCAAGTTGCCGCCGGGGCTGAGCGTGGGTCGGAGGTTCTGCGTGACGCCGTTATTGTCGGTGGTAAGCACCGTGCGTTGCCCTGTGGTGAGGTTGCGCACCACGATGTTGTAGCTGCCTGCCGCGCTGCGGTTGGCGTAGGCGATAATGTTCGCGGTGGAGTTGATGGTGGGCTGGATTTGGCTGCCGAACTGCTCATCGGGCGTGTCGCCGGTGATGGGGGTCAAGTTCGTGAGGTTGCCGATGTAGAGTTGTGAGCCTTCATCGACCTCGCCGCGCCAGATGCGGTAGCGTGGGGTGGGGTTCACCAGCCTGCCATCTTGCCCGACGCTGCCCGCGTTGCTGGAGAAGTAGACCTTCGATGCGCCGGGGGCGTACACGGGGTGCATTTCGTCGGTGGCGGCGTTGGTGATGTCGGTATCCCAGCGCACGCCGCGCGTGCGTTGCTGACGCTGCTCGAGTTGCTGGCGGAACTGTTGAGGGTCAAATAGCCCGCCTTTGCGCCAGCGCGTTTGCGTAGCGTCTTGAGGCGCGCGCGAGGGCGCGACGCGATAGTTCTGAGGCGGTATCTCCTTCACCCGCGCGTTCGGCAAAATATGGCGTCCGGGGCGGTCGCGATAGGCGTCTTGGGTGGTCTCGCCGCCGCTCTGGGCGTAGCCCGCCCACGCCAGTAGAAGCCCCGCCAGTGTCACCTGCCATCGTCGTATCACTGCGTTCGAACCTCCTCTTCCGTTGCTCGATTCCACATCCAATGCGATACTCCTGCCCGATTTTGACGACTCAGCGTCCGATTCGTTGCGCTGAGCAGTATACCCCACGCGGTTCGGTCAGTTCCTGCCAGATTCGCTGTACCTGTGCCTCGACCTGTTCGAGGGTGCGATGGGTGCGTATGGTCCAGTCGGCGAAGGCGACTTTGGCGCGTGTGGGCAGTTGCGCGCGGAGTATCTGACGCGCTTGTTGTGGGGAGACGCCGCGCTGGAGCAAGCGTTGTCGTTGCAGGGCGGGCGTCGCCTGCGCTACAATCACGCCGTCGAACGCGCCTTGCAGCGCGGTCTCGATAAGCAGCGGCACCTCCACCATCACCAGCGACGCCGTTCCCAGCGCATCGAGTTGCTCGCGCAGGGCGCGCACGACCGCTGGGTGCATAATCTGATTGAGCCTGCGTCGCAGGCGCAGCTCGCCGAACGCCAGTTGCGCCAGCGCGCCGCGCGCCAGCGTGCCATCCGCCGCTACAATCGACTGCCCAAACTCCTTGATTAACTGTCGGCATAACTCCGTCCCTGGACCGGTAAGCGTCGCGACAATCGCATCGCTGCTGAGCGTGTGCGCGCCCAGCGATTCGAACATCCG
This sequence comes from uncultured Fimbriimonadales bacterium, assembly GCA_937934465.1. Classification (GTDB taxonomy): domain Bacteria; phylum Armatimonadota; class Fimbriimonadia; order Fimbriimonadales; family GBS-DC; genus GBS-DC. The sequence goes on from CALGZO010000214.1 coordinate 2,432, forward strand.
CAAGATAGTGGTCTTGCCTTCCGCGACGCCGCCAGTAATGGCAATCCGTTGCATCTACTCATTCGGGGCGTCCGTCGGTGTTCCTGCCGATGGTTCCTGCGTTTCGGTGGGTTCTGTTTTGGATTGCGTTTCGGCGGCTTCCGTGCGCAGTTGTTGCAGTTGCGACGAGAGCCGATCGCCGATGGTGAACCCTGTGGTTTTGCTGCTGCTGGCGCGTTGGCGATGCTCTTGCACGGCGCGCTGTTCTTCGGGGGCGCGCAGGCTAAGTACCATGCGTCGGCGGCGCGGGTCTAACTCGATGATGCGCCCTTTGACGGTTTCGCCCACCTGCACAACCTCCTCCGCGCTCTTGACGCGCTTGCTGGAGAGTTCAGAGAGTGGCAGGAACGCTTCGACGCCTTCCATCACGCGGGCGAACGCGCCCGTGCGCGCCACGCGCGAGATGGGCACTTCGACTTCGTCGCCCTCCTTATATTGCTGCGCCGCCACATGCCACGGATCGGGCAGCACTTGGCGTCGGCTTAGGGCGACCTTGCCGTTTTCGGGTTCAAGGCGGATGACCACCACTTCAACTGTGTCGCCCTCTTTCAGCACTTCGCGGGGGTTGTCGATGCGCGCCCACGACATCTCGCTGATGTGCAGCAGCCCTTCGTACTCGCCGATATCGACGAACGCGCCATACGAGACGATTCGTTTCACCACGCCTTCGAACCGCTG
>CALGZO010000215.1 GCA_937934465.1 uncultured Fimbriimonadales bacterium
TCAATACGTCAATCGCCTCTCTGACCTTCATTTGCTCATCCTCACGTAGCCGCTCATCAGCTCGAAGAACGGCTCCGTCGTGTCATCGGATTCGATCAGTATTCTAACGAAGCACGGCGCGCCGCTGGGGGTGGTGATTAAAGTATTCCAGTTCAGCGTGATGGCAGGCTGCGGCCCGTTCGTCGGCGCAATCCACGTGGCCAGAGCCAGCAGCGTGCCGTCGCACTTCTGTAGGTACACGCGCACGTACTTGTTGACGCACCAATTCCGAGGCGCGATAGTGACCTCGCCGACAACCCGCCACGTCGTCGCCGGTTCGCCGACGTAGGACAGGGCCGCCGTCCACAACGGCCCGGCCAGCACGCGCGGCGCGGACGGATCGTCGCTCACGCGCCGGTCGAAGTTGACCACGTGCTGCACGTTCGGCACCAGCCTCTGGCGCGCGCCGAGCGTGTAGTGAATCTCGCAGTACGGCGCAACGTCGGCGCACTGCGGAAGCTGGTTGAAGCACTGCTCGATGCGCGCGAAGCGCGCCGACAGGTTGGCGACGGCGTTTTGCAGCGTCGAGTAATCGGCCTCGAGCACGCCTAAGCGCGTCTCCAAGTTGTCCACGCGCGTGCGCAGGGCATCTATCAGCGGGATCGGGTCCGGCCTGCTCTCCAGAGCGACAACTCGCGCCTGCAGGCCGTCTATCCTCCCCGTCAGCGCCGCAATCGTCGCGCGCAGCGCATCGCAACAACTCGGCTCCGGCGCAACCACATCATCCGCATCGTCCCCGCTCAAACACGTGCTCAAATAGGCCCAGAACGTAGATGGGAGCGAATCCGGACGCTTCGTTGCGTCTACTTCTCCCGCCGCTTGGACGACCGGCGGGCTGCTGCTTCCGCCGTCCAGCCCATACTGGCGCGCCAAGCAGCACGTCAGACGCGCGGCCCTTCTCAACTGGTCGCGCGTGAACGGCGCGTCGCCTTGCAGCGCGATGACGATGTGCTGCGGGTGCGGATCGGGGTCGCCGCAGAGAAACCGCGGATAACAGTTCTCCGGCGGCAGCAGCTCTTCGATGCCTCCGTTGGCGCGCACGTAGTAGTGCGCGCTCTGCGCCGTCTGTGTGCAAAAGTCGCTCGGCGGCGCGCTGAAGTCGTCGGGCGTGTAGCTGCCCCACGCCGCAATCACGATGCTGACCGGCGTTATTGCTTGACCGATGGGCAGGCAGTAAAACCTGCTTCGATGCAAACAGTGGTGCGAATCAATACCGAGATGGCTGCACAGCATAGAAGCCTCCTCGCGGCACGCAGATGGTGCCGGCATAGCCGCGCGTGTGGATCGACGGATGATATGGGCGCACGTCCTTCACGCGCTCGATGCGTTGCGTGGCGAATTGTCCGGTCTTAAATATCAGCTTCAATCGCTCTATCTGCTCCGCAATCCGGCGTCGCAGGTTGCTCAGCGCTTCAAAGGCGTCGGAGTATCGCTGCAGCTCGAATTGATGCGTCCGCTGACCGACGTTGCGCTGCCAAGCGATGCTCTTGGAGCTTCGCTCGCTCTCCGACACGGTGGACGCTTGGCCCTGTCCGTGGGCGTCGGTGTTTGAACCCGTGTGCACCTCGCTGACGGTCAGCTGGCGGCCCAAACTCGCGCTGCGGCTGTCGTTGCGCGACGTGCTGTCGCCGCGCGCGCGTGTATGCGCGTCGTTCTGGCGCTGCCCGCGCACCTCAGACGTGCTTTCACTGCTCGCGGATGAGAACGCCCGCATGAACGAAAGCCCCTGAGACGTGGATGACGAGTCGCCGATCGTCCGCGACGTGCTCCAGCGCGGGCGCTGCTCGGTGCTCGACTGCCAGATGAAGCCGATGTTCACCACTCCGACGGCCGGAATGGGGATGTACAGCTGCACGTTGTGCTCGGCGCTGACCGAGTAGTTGGGTATGTTGGCAATCGGCGGAAGCGAGAACATCCTGCGCTGTATCACCTCGTTCTCGGTGAGCACGAGAGGGCAGCTCGGCGCGACGTATTGCACGTCGGAGTCCAGCTCCGGCCTGACCAGCGACAAGCACCCCACCGCCTGTGGCCCGCGCTCGCAGTGAATGCCCGACGGCAAGTCATCCGGCGTGGGGATCGGGTCGGCAAGCGGGATGTTGATGTCGAGGATGCTCACCTGGTACGGATGCTGGATGCGCGCTTCCGGCGTGGGCGTGTAGACGTATCTGCCGTGTCCCTCGGTGCTGAAGCCGTCCATCTGGCCGTCGCCCGCGCTGCGCTGCTCGTTGGCGCGCGTGGTCGCCGACCTGCGCCGCGAGTCGGCGCGGCTGTTGCTGACTTGCTGCGTCTGGCTTCGGTCCCAGCTCTGCTGCCTGAAATAGGCGAACGTTTCACCGTCGGTCGCCGAGCGCGCGCGCGTGTAGCCGTCGCCGTTCGTCTGATGGACGGCGTAGCTGGACGTGTTCGACCAGTCGCAGCTCCAGTTCTGCGATGAGCCGTCGGCGCGCCCAACGCTCTCGGCGTGCGAGCGGCCA
>CALGZO010000216.1 GCA_937934465.1 uncultured Fimbriimonadales bacterium
ATCAGGTTGGAAGCGTATGCCGATTTCATGCTCGCGCTTGGTCAGGTCGCGATAGAAGTTGGTGGGGTGGATTGCTTCCGTGAGGCACCAAGTGGCGCGCACGCCTGTAAGCGTCAGCAGGTGGTTGAGCGGCGTCTCGTAGTCGGCGCACTCGGCGTCGGACGCGATGCTCAGCACGCTCACGGCGGGGGCAAACTTGGGATAGTACCAGAACATCGGAGTGACCTCGCCGCGCTGCTGTCCCGCCCACAGAACGGCGCGTAGAAGGCTTTCCACCCACCAATCGGCGACAGGCTTGGCGAAGCAGAGTTGGTGTTCTTCGCAGGGCGCGCGGTCGAGATACCAATCCAGTCGTGTGGCGTCTTCGATGCGGAGGGTGAGTGTGTCGTCGGGCGACGCGTCGGGCGGCGGCAGGGTCGGTTCGCTCACGGGGCGCCCGATTTGAATCCGCGTAAGCGTCTCGCCCAGGTGCACGGCGTAGAGCAGCGCGTGTCCTGCGCCGACGGCGCGGTGGGTGAGAGCAGGCAGTTCGGTGTCGCGCCCGTGCGGGTCGAGCCAGCGCGCCCAGATGTCGGTGGCGTCTTGCGCCTCCACCGCCGCGCCGCCGAAACCGTGCATCAGCCCCCACTCGCGCAGGAATACAGGGTTCTCGCGTTCGGAGTAGGCGTACCCCTCGCTGAGGTGCATCGGCGCGCCGTTGGGCAACAATTTCGGCGCGACGCCCAGCAGGTCGGGCGCGTCGCACGGGCTACCTATCGCAATCCACACGCCGCCGCCCTCCAGAAACTGCTGCAACGCGAAGCGCGTCTCATCGCCGAACACGCCGCGCCCAACGGTAATCAGCACGCTTAAGTGGGGCAACCGCAGCGGCAACTCCGCTGGCAACAGCCAATCGACGAGGAAGCCTGCATGCGCCAATCGGTAGCATGCAAACATCTCGTACATCGGCGCGTTCAAAGGTACAACGCCGCCGCCCAGTCGTCCCGTCGCGCCCATCGGACATACGCCCACGCGCGTCCATCGCCAAGTGGCGTTCATCACTCCAAAGAATTATCGGCGCGATGATTAGAAAAATTAAATGCAACCGAGCGGCTCACATTTTGTCTAACGCCTGTTTCAGGTCCAGCACCAAGTCTTCGGGATGCTCCACGCCGACGGAGAGGCGTATTAGTGCGTCGGTGATTCCGAAGGCGCGTTGGGTCTCCTTCGGCATATCGGCGTGGGTCATCGTCGCGGGATGCTCCGCCAGCGATTCGGTGCTGCCCAAGCTCACAGCGAGTTTGATGAGCTTCAAGGCGTTCAGCAGCCGAAACGCTTCCGCTTCGCCGCCGACCACCTCGAACGAGATCATACCGCCGGGCGCGAGGCACTGCTTGCGGTACAGCGCGAACTGCGGATGCTCCTCGCGCAAGTGCCCCAAGTAATACACCCTCTGCACTTTGGGGTGGTCGGCTAAGAAGTCGGCGACATAGCGCGCATTCTTCATCTGCGCGGTCATCCGCAGTTTGAGCGTCTCCAGGCTACGCAGCAGCAGCCAGCCCGTCCACGGACCCGCCATCGTGCCCAAGAAGGTGCGTAGGGTCTTCACGGGAGCGAGTTTCTGCTTGCTGCCCAAGCACGCGCCTGCAATCAGGTCGCTGTGCCCGCCGATGTACTTCGTGGCGGAGTATAGCACGAGGTGCGCGCCGTGCTTCAGGGGATGTTGCCACAGGGGACCCAGGAAGGTGTTATCGACCGCCACGACCACCTCGCGTCCTTGTGGGGCGTATCGCTGCGCCAACTGGCTGCAGAACTCGATGTCCACCAGCGCGTTGGTGGGGTTGGCGGGCGTTTCGATGTAAATCATCGCCAATCGGTCGCGCAGGGGGCTATCCGCTAAGATGGCTTCCACATGCTCGTTTGGCGCGCCTGCTGGGAACGGCAGCGCGTGGATGCCGAACTGGCTCAACACGCTTCGAAACAGGTGGTCGGTTCCGCCGTAGAGCGGCTCGTTGTGGAAAATTAGGTCGCCCGGACGCACATACGCCAGCACAGTGGTGGCAATCGCCGCCATGCCGCTCTCGAACACGGCGCCGTCTTCCGCCTCGTCCCACAGGCACAGACGGTCTTCCAAAATCTCCAGGTCGGGATTGTTGATACGGCTGTAGATTAAGCCAATCTCCTCATTCGGGCGCGGTGGGCGCAGTCCGTAGGCGAGTTCGAAGAACGCCTTGCCCTCCTCCGCCGTCTTGAACACGAAAGTCGAGGTTTGGAAGATAGGGCACTTAATCGCGCCTTCCGAGAGCTCAGGTTTGTAGCCGTAGCCCATCATCAGGCTTTCGGGATGTAGCGGCACGCCGTCGATGTAGCCTTCTGGTTTTCGTTCTGTCATCGTCGACCTCGCAACACACGCTTATTTTACCCCAACAAGAGTAGTTGGGAATCTATTCGTCGGCGTCCCTGATAACCCTGGGGTTGTGTTGGCGAAGACGCTGACGCGACAGCTACTCTAAGTTCACGACGCCCAAGTCGATAGTTGCCGTGAGACTGACAACATTCACGGTGCGTTCGGCAGTGCGCGTTTCTTTTGTGAACACCAAGCGGTACTGCGCGGGCAGCAGCCAGAGTTGGAACGCGCCGTTGGGCTGTGTGAGGATGACCGATTCGAGAGGCGCGGGCGCGTTGGGCGGGGTGTAGATGTCGATGCGCACGCCCACAGCGTCGCCGAGCGGCACACGCGCCACGCCGCGCACATTGCCAGGCTGCCCAGGCGGGTTGTCGTCCACTTCCGAGAGCAGCAGGATGTCGCCCACATCCATCACGCCGTCGATGACAGGCGCGTCGGCTAAGAATCGGCGCGGAATGTAGCCTGCTTTGCGCACTTCGCCTTCGGGGTCTAACACGCCCTCTGGGTCGTAGGCGACGCCGTTGAGCGTGAACCGCCCTGTGGTGGGATTGCTGAGCGTGCGCTGTCCGAGCAAGGCGACGCCTGCCTCACCAATCACTTGCTGGGTGAGCGCGTCCACCACGCGCCCCTGCACGGCAATCGTCTGCGCGCCGACATATAAATCGCCCAAATCCACCGTTGCGCCTGCTTGTAGGGGGGGCAGGTTGAAGGTGAAGTCGGGCAGTCCGGGGGTGCGCACGGTCAGCTGGCGTGCGTCGGTGGGGACACGCAGTTGGAACGCGCCCTCCTGCGTGCTGGTGCGTACGCTTTGCGCGCCCACGATGACGGTCGCGGCGGGGTTCGGCGGCTGACCCGTGCTGACCAGCACAACGCGCCCTTGCAGCAGCGTCGAGGGACCGAACGCGCCACCCCCGCCGCCGCCGCAGCCACTCAGAACGCCAACAATAAGCAACGCCAAGAAGCCGTAGAGTATCCGCATGGTGTTCACCGTGTGAGTAGGATTGGAGTCGCCGCGCGTGTGATGCGCCCATCGCTATCGATTGCCTCGATATGCGCTGTGTAGCTGCCTGGGGGCAGGGCGCGTTCGTGCTGGTCGCGCCCGTTCCAGAGGAGGCTTTGTGCGCCTGCGCTGGCTGCGCGGCTGGGCGTGAGCGTGCGCACCAGCTCGCCGCGTGCGTTGCGGATTTCCGCGCGCACGGTCGCCTCGCCCGTGAGTTGGAACTGGATGGTCGCGCCGCCGCTGCGCGTGGTCGTCACCGCGAGGTTCGTGATACGCACGGGCGCGGCGTGGCTCGGCTCAAGCGCCACGCGCAAGAGTTGTGTCTGCGTCGGGGTGAAGCGGTAGAACTCGCGTTGGCGCATATCGACGCGCTCGCCTGTGATGGGGTTCTCCAAGTAGATTCGCCAGCGTCGCGGGGTGTTCTCAGGCACGCGCCAGGCGAGGGTATGCTCGCGGTTGGGTTCGGCGGGCACAATCTGGAGCGTCCATTCCTGACGCCCGCTGTTGGGGTGAACCGCTTGCGCGAGCAGCTCGCCGTTGTCGGCGCGGACTCCGAACGCGCTCATACCAGGCAGGGGGGGCGGCGCGTCGTGATTGTGGACGCGGGTGCGCGCGGCGGAATCCACGCCAATCGTGGCGACGCCGCCGCCCACAGACGACTGTAAAATCAGCGTCATCGTCCAAGCAGGCTGCGCCTCCGCAAGGCGCGTGCGCGACGCGCCGCTAATGGGCGGCGGGATGAGCAGCGTCACTCCCTCTGGACGCAGCACGCGCACCCAATAAGCGCGTCCCGGCTCCAACTGGCTCGCCTGCTGATAGGTCCCGAATGTGCCGAGCGTCCAGACGCGGCTGCCCACCAGCGGCGGCTCGCCCCCCAACGACTCGGTCGCCGTCTCCCACGAGACGGGCGCGCTGAACTGATGCACCACCTGCAGGCTTCCGAGCGGCACAGGCTGATTGAACGGCACGCCCACGAGGTTCCACCCCGGCTGCAGCGCAATCGCGAAGGGGCGGTCGGTCGGCGCGGGTTCGCCTTGCACAGTGACATTGATCGGGCTGCCCAGCTGCAGGAAGTATCCGACGCCGGGCGCAGGCGGCGGCGTTTCGGGGTAGTAAGCGTACTCGAACCGTTCCTGACGCCACTGGGCGAGACGCAGCTGGTTCGCGGGGATATTCAGCAGTTGCGCCATATCGGTTTGGAACGGGCGCAACGGCAGGCTAATCATGTGCAACCCCGCAGGGCGATTGAGATTGAAACTGCCTGCGGGTGGGTTCAGGGTCGCCTGCACATAGTGGAAGCCGACGCCTGTGTTGGCGCGCCAGACGCCGACCTGCGCGCCTTGCGCGTTGTAGAAGGTCAGCGTGGCGACGCGCTCGCGCGCCAGCGTCTCGTCGCTGAGCCGCAGCCCGAACGCGCCGTTGGTGACGGGCGCGCTGCGCGTCTCCGCGCCTGCCTGCACTTCTACCGTGCCGTTCTCCAATCCGAACACCACGCCGAAGAAGTTGTTGCGGAAGTTGACGCCCTGCACCTTGCTGCTGGGGTAGTAGATGCGCACGCCTTCCGTGCCGACGCTGAAGTCTACCGTCAGACGCTGATTGGCGGTCTCTGAGCCTACAAAGCTGGGCACAACCGCGCCTGTGCCCACGCGAATATCCACCCGCTCATACTGCGGCGAGAGGGTCAGACGATTGAAGTTGTAATCCCAGTAGACGGGGTAGCTGGTCCCGTTGAGCAGGGTTTCATCCCAGCGGTTGCCGACGCGCGTGGTCTGGAAGTAGGTCAGGAACACAGTGAACACCGCCTGCTCGTCGGGCTGCAACCCTGAGGCGTAGGGGAACACCTGCGCGTGCAGTTTGCGTCCGTAGGTCACGCTGGTATCCAAGATATACTGTCGGCGCGCCCACTGTTCGAACGGTACGCCCTCCACAGTTGGGTTCGGGTTGCCTGCGAGGGCGGCGAGCGTTTGACGCGCGAGGTTCAGTAGCGCCGCCGAGTCGCCCCGAAGCGCAGGCGTGTAGTTCTGATAGTACCGCTGATTGAACTCGCGGAAGAAGGTGGGGTACTCGGTAGCGATTTTGAGCCAGACGGAGCCTGCCATCTGATAGCGCACCAGCCACAGCCCGCCTGTGGTACCCCCAGCGATGGGCGGCTGACGCAGCGACGGCGCGATGAAGCTCGGACTGCCCAGCGTCGGCTGGTTCCACGCATCGTAATACGGGCGGGCGTCGTAGGTATTGTCCAGCGTCTGGTCGATGAACTCCGCGTTGAGTCCAGCAAGGCTGCGGAAGGCGGGGCTACGCGCGATACGCGCTGTGACCGCGCGGGCGAACCCCGCCTCCCACGCATCGTAGAACGGCGCAACATCGGCGTGGAACGCTTGCACCACCAAGTTCAGCAGGTTCACAGCCGCCGCCTCGCGCGAGTTGTAAATGGGGAACAGGAACCGATTATTGCTCACATCGTAGATTCCGCCCACGACCGCGTCGCGGTCGCCAATCGTGTCGTCGTAGTTCACCACCTGAATGGTGAGCGTGCGCGCGGGCTTGCCGTACTCGGCTTCCACGAGCGCAGGCGCGGCGTTCAGCACCGTCTGTAGTAGCGCCCGATACGCGGCGGGGAACGGGTCGTCGCCGTCCACAATCTGAAAGCTCAGCGAGCCGTTGCCCAGACCGTCCGAGCGCGTGCGCGCCGGCAGAATCAGCTCGCCGTTGCGCCGTAGCACCACCGTATGTAGGATGGGCAGCCGATACTCTTCGGGCAGCAGTCCGAGCTGTTTGTAGAGGCGGATTTGCGCCCGCGCGCCCTGAATCTGCGCGCGAGTCGCCTGCTCCACGCGGGCGCGTATGAGCCGATCCACCGCTTCAGGCGACCGACCCACACGGTCGATGTCCACCACAATCACATGTTGCGGTCCGTTGCTTATCGTCTCGAAGGGACGGTTCACCAGATTGCGGTAGACTTGCGCGGGCGTAGTCGCTGCAATCACTGTCGCCAACGCCGTCAGTGTCCATTTCATTCCTGCGTTCATCGTTCCCTCTCTTAGACGCGCGAGGCGTGTAGGGGTTTTCCCCTGAATCATACCTGAGCCTCTGCAAAAACACCCCCTTGACGCCGATGATTTTAAGAGGTATACTTAGGGTAAGGCTATGCGAAACCTACTACTGATTGTGGGCTGTGCGCTATTATTGGGTTGCAGTGGAGCGCAGACCAAGCCGCCAGAGGCAGTGCAACGCAAGTTGAGCGCGATTCGCGAGTTGACCGAGTACCGCTTGGTGCAGCTTGCCGACGAGTATTGGCACGAAGGCGCACACTACAAGACGATGGCGCTGATGTTCGTGCTGATGGAATATGACCCACGCGATGTGGAGAACATCGGCAGCCTTGCGTGGCTGTTGGACGGCTACGGTGAACACGCCCGCGCGATTCAAGTCTACCAGCGCGGTATCCGCTTGAACCCGAACCGCTACGACCTCTACTACGACTTGGGCTACGCCTACTTCAACAAGCGTCAATACGAGCAAGCGCTGCCCTATCTGGAGAAAGCCGCCAACTTCGACAACGCGCCCCAGTTCGTCTGGAAGACGCTCGCACACTGCTACGAACGCTTGGGGCGTCTGCAGGAATCGTTGCAAGCGTGGCAGAAAGCGAAGCAGTTAGACCCCAGCGACGCCGCCGTGGAACCGAACCTGCAGCGCGTGCGTAGGAAACAGGAAGAGGAACGCGCTCAGCAATAGGAGAGGCACTATGTCGCCGATTGACCTGCTGATACTGGTACTACGCGGGATTGTGCTGATACTGATTATCAATGTCGTCTTCTCGTGGATCCGCTTCGCGGGCGGGCGTGTGCCGCGCTATAACCCCGTCGTGCGCTTCATCGACCGAGTGAGCGACGCCATCCTTAGCCCCATCCGCGAAGTGCAGAACCGACTCCTGCGCAGCACAGGCATGGGCTACATGCCTATCGACTTCTCGCCACTGATTGCGATTATCTTTATCCAGTTCTTAATCTACTTACTCTACGGGTTGCGATGAACGAGCCGCGACGAATCACGGTACTGGAGATCGAGACGAAGAAGTTCCGCAAACGCTTGCGGGGGTACGATCCGACGGCGGTAGAGGCGTTCCTGCAGCAGGTGGCGGCGCACTACGAAGAGGTCGTCACCGAGAACCATCGGATGCGCGAGGAGCTCGTCGGGCTGCGTCAGGAGTCGGAGCGATACAGGGCGATGGAGGACGCCTTGAAAGAGTCGCTGGTGCTGGCGCAGCGCAGCGCGGACGAGACGCGCAGCAACGCGCACAAGGAGGCGGAGCTGATTGTGCGCGAGGCGCAGTTGAAGGCGGAGCAGATTGTGCGCGAGGCGGAGACGCGCGCCCAACGCCTGCTGGCGGAGACCGAACAGTTGGAAGCTCGCAAACGCGCCGCCGTGATGGAACTGCGCGCCCTGCTGCTGACGCACTTGCAAGCATTAGAGCCTCTCTCAGGCGAGGCAGGCTGCGCCGCTGTCGCGCCCGCCGCTGACCCCACCTCCGAGAACGGCGCCGCCATACCCGCCGCAGACGCTTAGCAGGAATCTCG
>CALGZO010000217.1 GCA_937934465.1 uncultured Fimbriimonadales bacterium
AACACCCTCCAGTCCGCAGGAATCGCTTCTGGAATCGCGAACGAGAGATACATGACACGCGAGCAAGCGCACGCGCGAATCGCTGAGTTGCGCCAGCTGGTAGAGTATCACAACTATCGGTACTATGTGTTAGACCAGCCTGAAATCTCGGATGAGGCATACGACGCGCTGTTTCGCGAGTTGCAGCAGTTGGAAGCGCAATACCCAGAGTTCATCACGCCCGATTCGCCCACTCAGCGCGTCGGCGCGCCGCCGCTCAGCGTCTTCCCCGAACACCGCCACCGCGAGGCGATGCTGAGCCTCGACAACGCCTTCAGCGAGGAGGAGCTGCAGGCGTTCGACAAGCGCGTGAAACGGTTCTTAGACCTGCCTGCCGAGACGCCGATAGAATACACCTGCGAGTTGAAGATTGATGGGCTGGCGGTCTCGCTGACCTACGAGGACGGCGTTTTGGTGGTGGGCGCGACGCGCGGCGACGGCGTTCAAGGCGAGGATGTGACGCCCAACATCCGTACGGTGCGCGCCATCCCGTTGCGCCTGCGCACAGGCGAGAACCTGTTCGATGCGCCCCCACGCTTGCTGGAGGTGCGCGGCGAGGTGTACCTCAGCTACCATGAGTTTGAGCGTATCAACCATCAACGGGCGCAGGCGGGCGAGCCGTTGTTCGCCAACCCGCGCAACGCCGCCGCAGGTAGCCTGCGCCAGCTCGACTCGCGTATCACAGCGGGGCGACGCCTGCGGTTCTGGGCGTACGGCGTCGGCGCGTGCGAGGGCGCGGAGTTCGCCACGCAGTGGGATACCCTGCAGCAACTGCGCCGCTGGGGCTTCCCAGTGAACCCGAACACGCGCGTCGCCGCCGCCATAGAGGAGGCTATCGAGTTCTGTCGCCTCTGGGCGCGCCGCCGCACGGAACTCGACTACGCCACCGACGGCGTGGTGATTAAGGTGAACCGCACCGACTGGCAGCGACGCTTGGGCGCAACGGCGCGTGCGCCGCGCTGGGCTATCGCCTACAAGTACCCCGCCGAGCAGGCGACCACCACCCTGCGCGAGGTGCGTTGGCAGGTCGGACGTACGGGCGTGCTGACCCCTGTCGCCCTGATGGAGCCTGTGCAGGTGGGCGGCGTGATGGTCGCCCGCGCCACGCTCCACAATATCGACTACATCCGCGAGAAAGATATAAGAATCGGCGACCGCGTGGTCATTCAGCGCGCGGGCGAGGTGATTCCTGAGGTGCTGTATGTGCTTCCCGACGCGCGTGACGGCGACGAGACGCCCATCGAGCCGCCCACTGCTTGCCCCGTTTGCGGCGCGGCGGTGGAACGCGCCGCCGACGAAGCCGCCCTGCGCTGCATCAACCTCGCGTGCGACGCCCAAATCGTGGAGCGCATCCGCCACTTCGCCAGCCGCCACGCCATGAACATCGAAGGCGTCGGCGAGAAATGGGCGCAACGCCTCTACGAACTCGGCTACCTCAAAGACCCCGCCGACCTCTACCTGCTCCATCAGCACCGCGACGCGCTGATTCAACTGGAGCGCAGCGGCGAGAAACTGGTGGACAACCTCCTGAACGCCATCGAGAAGAGTAAACAGAACCCACTGGAACGGCTCATCTTCGCGTTGGGCATTCGGCATGTGGGCGAGCACGCCGCGCGCCTGTTAGCCGAGCATTTCGGCAGCCTCGACGCGCTGATGCAAGCCGACGAGAACGCAATTATGCAAATCCACGGGATGGGTTCCGAAACCGCGCGTGAGATTGTGGAGTTCTTCGCGCGCGCGGAGAACCGCGCTGTCATCGAAAAACTGCGCCAAGCAGGGGTGCGCATGCACGCCGAACGCACACAGCCAAAACCGACCCCCCTGACAGGCACAACTTTCGTGTTCACGGGCGAGCTGCAAACCTACACGCGCGAGCAAGCCGAAGCGCTGGTGCGTCAACTCGGCGCGCGCGCCGCCTCCAGCGTCAGCAAAACAACGACCTATGTGGTGGCAGGTCCCGGCGCAGGTAGTAAACTCCAAAAAGCACAGCAACTGGGCGTGCCCATCCTGGATGAAGCCGCCTTTCTGGAGCTGATAAACGCCTGTCAGCGCGAATCGGATACAGAAGGTGTGTAAGAGATCTCGCTTGCACGCAGAACCGCACGGTATCGCCGTCTCTTAGACCACTAAGCGCGGGTACAATAGGCATGGAGGGGCATGGCATGGATTTCACAGGCTTAGTCGCAGTGGTGACGGGCGGTTCGAAAGGCATCGGCAAAGCGATGGCGCAGCAGTTCGCCGCGCGCGGCGCGAAAGTCGCGATTTTGGATATCGACGCGACCGCTGGCGAGGCAGTCGCGCAGCATCTGCGCGACGCAGGCAACCAGGCACACTACTTCCACGCGGATGTGGGCGACCTCGCCTCGATGGAACGCGCCGCCCAGCAAGTCGCGCACACTATCGGCAACGCCGACATCCTCTGCTGCAACGCTGGCATCTACCCCCAAGCGTTTCTGGAGACGATGACCGAAGCCGATTGGGACACCGTGCATCGCGTCAACCTCAAAGGGATGTTTTTTACCGTCAAGGCGTTCCTGCCGCAGCTCAAGCAGTCCTCGCGCGGGCGCATCGTGCTGACCTCTTCCATCACGGGTCCGATTACAGGCTTCCCCGGCTGGGCGCACTATGGCGCGACCAAGGCGGGCATGCTCGGCTTTATGCACTCCGCTGCAATTGAACTGGCGAAGTACGGGATTACCATCAACGCGGTTCTGCCGGGCAACATCGCGACTGAAGGCTTGGGCGACATCGGCGCGGAGTATCGGCGCAAGATGGAATCGGTCATCCCGTTCAAACGGCTGGGCGCGCCTGAAGAGGTCGCCTACGCTGCGCTGTTCTTCGCCTCCGCCGAGGCGGGCTACATCACAGGGCAGACGCTGGTGGTCGACGGCGGACAGGTCCTGCCCGAGTCGAGCCTCGCGCTGGAAGACCTCTAATCCAGCGGGTAGTAGGGGTGGAAGTGATGGACGGGGCTGTGCCCTGCGCCAATCGGCTGCGCCGTGCGCAACGCCGCCGTGAGGTAGTCTTTGGCGCGGGCAATCGCTTCCAACGGCGCATATCCCTTCGCCAAGAACGCCGCGATTGCCGCCGAGAAGGTGCAGCCCGTGCCGTGCGTGTGGGGCGTGTCGATATGCTCGGCGGGCAGCCAGCGCATCGTCGCGCCGTCGTACACCAAGTCGTCCGCGCAGTCCGTCAAGTGCCCTCCCTTGACCACCACGACCTGCGCGCCCAGTGCGTGGATTGCGCGCGCCGCCTGCTGCATCGCCTGCTTGTCGGCGACTTCGAACCCTGCCAACACGCTCGCTTCGCCCAAGTTCGGCGTGACCACCGTCGCCAGCGGCAACAGCAGGCGTTTCAGCGCGTCGATCGCTTCCTCTTGCAGCAGGCGGTCGCCGCTCTTGGCTACCATCACGGGGTCTACCACCAACGGCTGCACGCGCCAGTGCTGCACCCGCTCGGCGACCACTTCGATAATCGCTGCGCTGAACAGCATCCCCGTCTTGGCGGCGTGCGCCCCGATGTCGCTCATCACGGAGTCGATCTGTTGCCCCACGAACGCTGGCGCCACAGGGTATACCGCCTGCACGCCGACCGTGTTCTGCGCGGTGAGGGCGGTAATCGCGCTGCTGCCGTACACGCCCAACGCCGCGAACGCCTTCAAGTCCGCTTGGATGCCCGCGCCGCCGCCTGAATCGGAGCCTGCTATCGTCAACGCCTTGCGCATAGCTCCGATTGTACCTCAAGCAGCAGGTATAATCCACCCGAAGAGGTGCAAGATGAGACCACTGCCTGAGAATCCAGAGGCGTTTACCGACGCGATTGCCGAGTTGACCGAGCGCCACCTGAACCCCGGTTTGGCGAAGGTGCTGCGCTTCGCAGGGCTGGGCGTGGAGTGGTACGCCGAGGGGTGCTACATTTGGGACGCGCAGGGACGCAAGTTTTTGGACTGTCTGGGCGGCTACGGGATGTTCGCGCTGGGGCATCGCCACCCCAAAGTGGTGGAAGCCGTGAAACGCCAACTGGACGCGATGCCGATGCCCAGCAAGATTATGTTCAACGCGCCGCAAGCCCAACTCGCCGAGAAACTGGCGCAGATGCTGCCAGGCGACCTGCAATACACCTTCTTCTGCAACTCAGGCACGGAGGCGGTGGAGGGCGCCATCAAACTCGCGCGCAAAGCGACAGGGCGCGTCAAGATGATTAGCGCGGTCGGCAGCTATCACGGCAAGACGATGGGCAGTCTCTCGGCGAGCGGGCGCGAGGTGTACCGCAAGCCGTTCGACCCGCTGCTGCCAGGCTTCGTGCATGTGCCCTTCGGCGACGCCGACGCTGTCGCCGCGCACTTCGACGATCAGACCGCTGGCGTGATTATCGAACCCATTCAGGGCGAGGGCGGTATCCGTATCCCCCCCGACGACTACCTGCCGCGCCTGCGCGAACTGTGCGACCGTCGCCACGCCATCCTGATTGCCGACGAGGTGCAAACAGGGCTGGGACGCACAGGCAAGCTGTGGGGCGTGGAGCATTCGGGCGTGCGCCCCGACATCGTCACGCTCGCTAAGTCGCTGGGCGGCGGCGTGATGCCTATCGGCTCGTTCTCCGCCAACGCGACGCTGTGGGAGGAACTCTTCGGCGAGAACCCCCTGCTCCATACCAGCACCTTCGGCGGGAACGAACTCGCCTGCGCCGCAGGACTCGCTACGCTGGAGACCATCGAACAGGAGGGGCTCGTGGCGCACGCGCACCGCGTGGGCGAACGGCTCCTGCACGGGCTGCGCCAAGTGCAAGCCGAGTATCCCGATTTCATTCAAGAGGTGCGCGGGCGCGGGCTGATGATTGGCGTCGAGTTCCACGAGGCGGACTTCGGCGAACTCACGATTACCAACATGATTCAGCGCGGGGTCATCGCCGCCTACACGCTCAATAACCCGAAAGTGATACGCATGGAGCCGCCGCTGATACTCAGCGAGGCGGACGCCGAGTTCGCGCTGCAGGTGTTCGCCGAGTCGGTGGTCGCCGCGCGCGAGCTGGTGCAGCTGGTGCTGGCGTAGGCAGATTGCACGGACCGCATCGTCCGCGCAGTACGCCTATCGCCGTGTGCCGACGCGCTGTTGCAGGTAGTCTTCCAGCAGCACCTTGCCGTTCTGCACGGTGTTCATCACCTTCGCCAGCGCGCCTTCGAGTTGCGTGAGGACTTCGTAGGCGTACTCGTCGGCGCCTTGGCGGATTTGGTGCGCTTTCTCGCGCGCCGATTCGAGGATTTCGTGCGCCTGCGTCTGCGCGAGTTGGTACACCTCGGTCTGGCTGAGCATGCGCTGCTGCTCTTGGTGAGCGCGTTGCAGGATTTGCTCGGCTTCGGCGCGCGCCTGCTGCACGATGCGCTGCGCCTCCTCGTGCGCCTGCGCGAGGGTCAGTTGCGCTTCGGTCTGCGCCCCGCCGATTAAGCGGTCGCTCTCGCGTAGCACGCGCTCCGCCTTGTCAAAGTCGCTCGGCAGATTCGCCAGAATCTGCTGCACGCGGTTGTGACACTCGCCTTTGTCCAACCCGACGATGAACGGACCGTAGCATCGGGCGCGCTCGAACGCTTGATCTAGCTCTCTCAACCATTTCCGTATCATCAAAACATCCGTGTGCTTCATAAGAGCCTCCCCAGTGCGATAGGGTTTCGACTACGGTTGGGAGTTTCCTGCCGTTTCTGGGGCGAATCGCCGTCGGAGCTGATGGGCGACATTGGGGGGCACGAAGGCGTCCACCGCGCCGCCGAGCCGCGCCACCTCCTTCACCATCGAGGACGACAGGAACGCGAACTGCTGATGGGTCATCAGGAAGCAGGTATCGACTTCAGGGGCGAGTTGGCGGTTCATCGTCGCCATCTGGAACTCGTATTCGAAGTCGGATACAGCGCGCAGTCCACGCACGATGGCGCATGCGCCCGCCTGCTGCGCGAAGCGCACCAATAGCCCCTCTAAGGTCGCCACGCGCACATTGGGCAGGTGCGTGCAGCATTCGCGCAACATCTCGGCGCGCTCTTCGAGGCTGAACAGCGGCTGTTTCTGCGAGTTGACCGCGATAGCGACGATGAGCTCGTCGAACAGTTGCGCCGCGCGTTGGATGATGTCCAAATGCCCCAGCGTCGGCGGATCGAAGCTGCCCGGATAGACTGCCCTGCGCGCCTGATTGCCCATCAGGGGAAGTGTACCCTACTCGTCGGGTGGGGATGGCTCGGCGTGCAGCGTTTCGAGTTCGGCGATAACTTCCATATCGCGCGGTCGCCCTGCCGCGCGTTTGAGGGCAATCAGTTGGCGCAGGCTGACGCACAGGCACGGAACACCGAACAAGGTCAACTCGACAGCGTTGGCTTTGAGCGTGTCGTAGGTTTCGCCACTGACCATCTCGCCGAAAAGGTCTATCGGTCCAGCGTCGCTGGAGAGCGTGAAGTTCATTCCCCGTCGCAAGGTTTCCGCATCCCATAAGAAGGGTAGTCCTGGGGGCGCATCACGCAGGTAGGGCGACAGCGGTGCGAGCGCGCGCGCCAAGCGTTGTAGGTTATCGGGCGTGCGCCGATACACGATGTCTACATCGCGCGTGAACTGCGACGCGCCCCACACCACCGCCGCCAAGCCGCCAATCAGGATAAACTCGACGCCCTCCGCGTGCAAGGCGCGAAGCACACGCTCGAAGTCGGTCGTCTCAGGGCGAGTCGGCTCCACCTTGAACCCTCCGTCCCGCACGACGCAGCTCGGTGTAGACCCTGCCCATCTGTTGCATTTTGCGCACGCGCTCCGTCGGCGTGAGCTTGAGGTTCTCACGCAGCAACGAACGGTCCACAAACTGCTTGTAATACTCGATGACAGGGTCGGGCTCCAGCGAGATGGGTACAAACGATTCCTCGCGCTCCATCGCGCCAATTGTACCTGATGAGGTAAAATTCATGGGTAAGCGGTTATGGGGAAACGCACGGTTCGCGAGTCGGGGTTGCTGGACGGGCGCAAAGCCGCGATTTTGCGGGCGGTGGCGCGCGAGCACATTCGCACGGGCGAGCCTGTCGGTTCGCAGGCGATTGTGCAGCGCTACGCGCTCGGCGTCAAGCCCGCCACCGTGCGCCACGAGATGGCGGTGATGACCGAGCACGGCTACCTCACGCAGCCGCACACCAGCGCAGGCAGAGTGCCCACCACACAGGGCTATCGGTACTATGTGCAGCACCTCGTGGAGCGCGTGAGCGGACTGCGCATC
>CALGZO010000218.1 GCA_937934465.1 uncultured Fimbriimonadales bacterium
CGACGGGCGCGTCGAGATTCCTGGCACGCTGCGTATTCCTACAGGCGCGGCGGTAGGGCGCGTGCTGACCAGCAACGCGAGCGGCGACGCAAGTTGGCAAGACCTGCCCGCAGGCGCGAGCGTGTGGACAGTGAACGGCAACAACATCTACAACTCGAACACGGGTAATGTGGGGATTGGCACAAGTAGCCCACTTGCTCGGCTGCATGTAGAAACAGGTACGGAAGACTGCGCCCTCTACGGATTTCACACTGCCACCAGTGGCATTACCTACGGCGGACGGTTTGAAAGCGCCAGCCCTTCGGGCACAGGCGTCTACGGCTTGGCATACGCCACCAGTGGCTTCAACTACGGCGTGTATGGTCTAAGCGCCAGCACTTCGGGCAGAGGCGTCTTTGGCTGGGCAACCGCCACCAGTGGCGCTACCTACGGCGGACGGTTTGAAAGCGCCAGCACTGATGGCACAGGCGTCGTTGGCTGGGCAACCGCCACCAGTGGCACTACCTACGGCGTGTATGGTCGTAGCGCCAGCCCTAATGGCACAGCCATCTTTGGCGATGCAACCGCCACCAGTGGCTTCAACTACGGCGTGTATGGTCTAAGCGCCAGCACTTCGGGCACAGGCGTCTACGGCTGGGCATACGCCACCAGCGGCGCCACCTACGGCGTGTATGGGGCAAGCGCCAGCACTTGGGGCTATGGCGTCTACTCTTGGGGAAGATTCGTTGCCACCGGCACCAAATCGTTCCAAATGGACCACCCGCTCCACCCTGAGACCCGCTACCTGAACCACTTCTGCACCGAGGCGCCGGAACCGCTCAATGCCTACAGCGGAAATGTGGTCACTGATGCACGGGGCTACGCCACAGTTCAATTGCCTGACTACTTCGAATCCATCAACCGCGACTTCCGGTATCAACTGACCGTGATTGACAGCAGCGACGACTTTGTGCTAGCGAAGGTGGTGCGTGAAATCCAGAACAATCAGTTCGTCATCCGTACCAACAAGCCCCATGTGAAGGTCTCCTGGGAAGTGAAAGCCATCCGCAACGACCGCTGGGTGCAAGAATACGGCTACCAGACCGAACAGGAGAAACCCCAAGAGCATCAGGGCAAGTATCTGCACCCCGAACTGTACGGTCAGCCCAAAGAGCGGGGCATCCACCACCAGCCTGAGCTCGATCGACCGCGTGAGGTGGAAAAGCCGCAGTAAAGCAACGGTGGGGGGGCTATCTCGCCCCCACTCTACCCATCCCAAACGGAAGGAGGCATAGAATGAGCAAACTCCTGCAGTTGATGGCTATCGCAGTCTTTACGCTGCTGAGCATGATGTGTGCGAACGCCCAGTCAGGTGGTTCCTATGACCTGAGCTGGTGGACGATTGACGGCGGCGGTATCACTTTCGCCACAGGCGGCAGCTTCGCTCTCGGCGGCACAGTCGGTCAGCCCGACGCGAGCAACGCGCTCACAGGGGGCGCGTTCAGCCTCACAGGCGGCTTCTGGTTTACGCCCGTCTGCATTCCAACCAATGGGGATGTGGATGGCAACGGGTGCGTGGATGATGCCGACCTGTTGCAAGTGTTGTTCGCGTTTGGTTCGTCAGGTTCTAATCCAGCGGATGTGAACTGCGACAGTTTGGTGGATGATGCCGACTTGCTGACGGTGCTGTTCAACTTAGGCGACGGGTGTAATTAGCCCTTCACCCCCCTTGCCCCTCTGCCACGCTGTGGGAAAGGGGCTGCCAGCGTGGAGTTTGGGCGCCGCGACGCCCCTCGTCCGCGTCGCGGGAGAGGGACTGCGAGTGAGGCAGTTATCAGCATGCGCGACTATCCTCACGAGAAACTCACGGAGCCCCGTACATTTCCGTGAGAGCCTCTTATGGACAGAAAACGCTTCACGGGCTGTTCAACGGCGTTTACAGTCCGTGCTGGAGATGCCTCGCTGCGCTTGGCGTGAAAGGGAGCGCATAACGCATGTCATTCCGAGTCGCAGGTGAGGAATCTCAATAGGGTATATTAAACTACAGGAGGATGAAGCATATGAGACGACGCTCTGGTTTTACTCTGATCGAGCTGCTCGTAGTGATTGCGATTATCGCCATCTTGGCGGCGATATTGTTCCCTGTGTTTGCGCAGGCGCGTGAGAGCGCACGCCAAGTAAGTTGCGGCTCGCGCTTCTATCAAGTGGCGCGTGCGGTGGTGATGTATACCAGCGACTTTGACACCACGCAGCCCCTGACCCAGTGGTTTGCCTCGTTTTCGGGCGACCCCGAAGAGTCGGAGTGTCAAGACCGAATTTTGGGACAGCTGATTCGTCCGTATGTGAAAGACTGGACGATGTATCGCTGTCCCTCGGACCCGATGGCGACGGATGCAATTCTGGACGCCTGTCCTTACGATGGCGAGCAACCGCCGACGCGCCAGTGCGCTCGTGAATATCGCTGGGCGCTGAAAACGAATCTGGGCTATAACTATGTGTACCTGTCGCCGATTATGACAGGCAACTATCCGGGGCGCAACAACTGGGCGAATGTGCCTGCGACGGATGCGCGAATCAAGAACCCTGCCTCGACCGTGATGTTTGTGGATAGCCTCTGGTGGCGGGATCCGCAGTCGCGCCAACCCCAGTGCGGCGGCAACTGGATTGTGATGCCCCCATGCCGCTGGTGGTATGATGCTTCAGGCAACCGCGTCGACACCTTCACAATTGTTCGTGAGGAGTGCAGTAGCGGACGCGCTTGGGGATGGTACAGCTACCGCGGTCAGAGTTGCAACAACCCGCTCCCTGCGTGCTGGATGTTGGAAAACGCGCGCAACTGGTACACATGGATGGAGTTCGGCGGGTCTTGGCCTTGGCACCGCAGCGAGCGGATGACTGTCGCTTTCGTGGACGGGCACACGAAATCCTACACGCCGCGCCAACTGGCGCAAGGCTGCGAACTGCAGTCGATGTGTCGTGGGCGCATCATCGATCCGCAAGCGTACCTGTGGGATCTGGATGATTACTATTGATGGGTTAGCGCGATGGAAATATCCAAGCCTGTGGGAATAGGGATTATCGTCATCATAGCGGTGTTGGCGCTGGCGCTCGTATGGTACTTCACGATGGGCAGTGGCAGTGGCGCGTCGGGTAAGGTTCGTGAAAGCGCGTATCCTGAATATAAGGCGAATCCGCCGTTGCCTGACAGCGAACTGCGCGGTCCCGATGTACCGCCGCCGATTGCTGGCGCAGGCGGTAGACGCTAAAAGACCACGCGGGAACCCACTCTCACAACAGGAATCGCGCCTGTTAGCGCGAACAGTGCAGTATGCCTGCGAACGGCGTCGGCTACGAGGCGCAGTTGGAGGCGATGCTGGAGCAGATTCGCGCCAAAGGCGTCGACGATGAGCGCGTGCTGGACGCCATGCGTCGCACGCCGCGCCACCTGTTCGTGCCCGAAAACCACCAGATATACGCCTACCACGACCACGCGCTGCCCATCGGCGCAGGGCAGACCATCTCGCAGCCGTCGCTGGTGGCACAGATGACGCAACTGCTGGAGCTGACAGGGCGCGAGCATGTGTTGGAAATCGGCACGGGGTCGGGCTACCAAACGGCAATCCTTCGTCGGCTCTGCGCCCAGCTCACCACCATCGAGCGGTTTCCCGAACTGACGCTGCGCGCCCTGCGCAACCTGTCCTCGCTGGAGCTGCCGCCGATTACCTTTGTGGTGGGCGACGGCACTTGCGGGTTCCCCCCCTACGCGCCGTATGACTGCATCTTGGTGACGGCAGGCGCGCCGCCCAAGCCGCCGCAGCCCCTGCTTCAACAGCTCCGCCCCGATGGGGGTAAACTCTTGTTGCCGTTGGGACCGCGCGAGTACCAACTGCTCACGCGCCTGACCAAGCACGGGTCGCGCGTGCGCGCGAAGACCTTCGGCGAGTGCCGATTCGTGCCGCTGGTGGGCAAATACGGCTGGCAACCGAGCGAGGTGGAAGGATGGCGACAGGACTGGTGATAGAGCGCACGCCGCCGATAACGCGCCTCACGCTGAACCGCCCAGAGGTGCATAACGCCTTCGACGAGACGCTGATTGCGCAACTCACGGAGGCGTTCGAATCGCTGCGCGAGGACGAGGCGACGCGCGTGGTGGTGCTGCAGGGCGCGGGTAAGTCGTTCTGCGCAGGGGCAGACCTGCAGTGGATGGGCAAGATGGTGAACTACACCTTCGCTGAGAACTTAGAAGACGCCCGCGCGCTTGCACGGATGTTCGAGACGATCGACCACTGCCCCAAGCCGGTGGTGGGTCGGGTGCATGGCGCGGCGATGGGCGGCGGCGCAGGGCTGACGGCGGTCTGCGACATCGCCGTGGCGACGCCCAACGCCCAGTTCGCCTTCAGCGAGGTGAAGCTGGGGCTCATCCCCGCCGTGATTGCGCCCTATGTGCTGCGCAAAATCGGCTACGGACACGCCCGCGCGCTGTTCCTGACAGGCGAGCGGTTCGACGCCGAGACCGCCCAGCGGATTGGATTGGTGCAGCGCGTCGTCCCCGCAGAGCAGCTGGACGCGACAGTCGAGGCAATCGTGCAGAACCTGCTGCAGAACGGCTCGAACGCGATGGCGGCGGCGAAGATGCTCCTGCACGCCGCGCTGACACTGCCCCCTGATGAGCTGCGCTCGCTCACGATTGCGCGTATCGCCGAGCTGCGCGTCAGCGCCGAGGGGCAGGAGGGTATCCGCGCCTTCCTGGAGAAACGCGCGCCCAACTTCGGGGGGCGACTATGAGCATCAAACGGATAGGCGTACTCACCAGCGGCGGCGACTCGCCCGGCATGAACGCGGCGATACGCGCAATCGTGCGCAGCGCCATCTATCACGGGCTGGAAGTCTACGGCATCAAGCGCGGCTACGCAGGCTTGCTCAACGAGGAGATCGAGCCGATGACCACGCTCTCGGTGGGCGGCGTCATCAATCGCGGGGGCACTATCCTGCGCTCCGCCCGATGTGAGGCGTTCAAGACGCCCGAAGGACTGCAGCAAGCGGCGACGATTCTGGATAAATACGCCATCGACGCGCTGGTAGTGATAGGCGGCGACGGCTCAATGCGCGGCGGCGTGGAGCTGAGCCGAATCTGCCCCGTGAAAATCATGGGGCTACCCGGCACCATCGACAACGACATCCCCGGCACCGACTACTCCATCGGCTTCGATACCGCCGTGAACACCGCGCTGGAAGCCATCGACAAAGTGCGCGACACCGCCTATTCGCACGACCGCGTGTTCGTCATCGAGGTGATGGGCAGGCACAAGGGGTTTATCGCGCTGGAGGTCGGGCTGGCGGGCGGCGCGGAGGCGATACTCATCCCCGAAGTGCCCTACGACCTTGTAGACCTACTGGAGCGGCTGCGCGAGAGTTATGAGCGGGGCAAGACCTCCAGCATTATCGTGGTGGCGGAGGGCGCCGCGCGCGCCGAGGATGTGAAGCAGTTCCTGCAGGCGCACACGCCCTACCACCTGCGCGCGCTGGTGCTGGGACATATGCAACGCGGCGGCGCGCCCACCGCCTTCGACCGCGTGCTTGCCACCCAACTCGGCGCGTTCGCCATCCGACGCCTACTGGACGGACACACCAACGAAATGGTCGGCGTCGAAGGCGGACGGCTCGTCGCCGTGCCCATCGAGTATATCCACACCACCACCAAGACCATCGACCTGCACAAGCTGGAAGTGGCGAGCATGATGGCGATATAGACCCCCCGAAAATCCGCTCCGAAACGGCAGGACTCGGCAACCCGCCGCCGAACCTTACCCACAACATCTTGGGAGGTTTGGCATGGAAGCAGGCTTTGTTCACCTACATTTGCATACCGAGTTTAGCTTGCTGGACGGGGCGACACGAATCAAAGACTTGGTCAAGCGCGTGGCGGATTTTGAGATGCCTGCCGTCGCGATTTCCGACCACGGCGTGCTTTTCGGCGCTATCGACTTTTACAACGCTTGTCAGAGCGCGGGCGTCAAGCCTATCATCGGCTGTGAGGTCTACCTCGCGCCGCGCCGTATACAGGACAAGACCAAGCAAGACCAAAACAGCTATCACCTACTGCTGTTAGCAAAAGACGAAATCGGCTACAAGAACCTGATTCGGCTCAGCACGATAGCGAACTTAGAGGGCTTCTACTACAAGCCGCGCGTGGATAAGGAAATCTTGCGTGCGCATGCGCAGGGGCTGATTGCCACCTCGTCTTGTTTGGCGGGCGAAATCCCCGACGCGCTGCTCAAGGGCAGCTACGAACGCGCCAAACGCCTGCTGGAAGAGTATCTGGACATCTTCGGACGCGAGAACTTCTACATCGAGTTGCAAGACCACGGGCTGCCCGAACAGCGCGTGGTGAACGAGGGGCTGCTGCGACTGGCGCAGGAGTATCGCTTGCCGCTGCTGGCGACCAACGACGCGCACTACCTCTGCCGTGAGGACGCCTCGATGCACGATGTGCTGCTGTGCGTGCAGACAGGCGCGACACTCGACAAGCCCGACCGTCTCAAGTTCGCCACTCAAGAGTTCTATGTGAAGTCCGCCCAAGAGATGGCGCAGCTGTTCCCCGACCACCCCAGCGCGTTGCACAACACGCTGGAGGTCGCCGAGCGGTGTCGCCTGAATTTGGAGTTCGGGCGGGTGCAGCTTCCCACGCCCGATTTGCCCGAAGGCAAGACCGCGATGCGCCATCTGCGCGACCTGTGCTACGACGCCCTGCCGCGTCTCGTGCCGAACTACACCGAGACCCACACGCAACGCTTGGAGTACGAGCTCGCCGTGATTGAGACCACAGGATTCGCGCCCTACTTCCTGATAGTGCGCGACTTCGCGCAGTTCGCTCGGCGCAAGGGCATCTACTTCGGCGTGCGCGGCTCCGCCGCCGGCAGCTTCGTCTCGTATTGCATCGGCATCACCGACATCGACCCCATCGAGTACGACCTGACCTTCGAGCGGTTTTTGAACCCAGAGCGTATCCAGATGCCCGATATCGATATGGACTTCGAGGACGCGCGTCGCCACTTGGTGATTCAATATGTGCGCGAGAAGTACGGGCACGACCATGTGGCGCAGATTATCACTTTCGGCACGCTGGCAGCCAAAGCCGCGCTGCGCGATGTGGCGCGGGTGATGAAACTGCCACACGCTCTGGTAGACCGCCTCGCCAAAGCCATCCCGACGCAGCCGGGCATGACCCTCGAAAAAGCCCTCGCAATCCCCGAAGTGAAGCAGGAGTACGAACGCAACCCCGACGCGCGACAACTGATCGATATGGCGCGGAAACTGGAGGGCATCACGCGCAACGCGAGCATGCACGCGGCGGGCGTGGTCATCTCCAAAGAGCCGCTCACGGAACATGTGCCGCTGATGCGCTCCAACGACGGCGAGCTGCTCACGCAGTATCATATGGGCGCACTGGAGCAAATCGGGCTGCTCAAGATGGACTTCTTAGGGCTGTCGAACCTCTCCGCGCTGGCGCAGACCGTCGAGAATATCAAACGCACGCGCGGAATCGATATCGATGTGCGCCGCCTGCCGCTGGACGACGCCAAGACCTACGAGATGCTGGGGCGCGGCGACACGACGGGCGTGTTCCAACTGGAGAGCGCAGGCATGCGACGCTACATCCGCGAGCTGCGCCCCCAAAATGTGCGCGAACTCGCCGCGATGGTCGCTCTCTACCGCCCCGGACCGATGGACCACATCCCCACCTACATCAACCGCAAGCACGGACGCGAGCCTATCACCTACCCACACCCGTGGCTGGAGCCAATCCTGCAAGAGACCTACGGCGTGATTGTGTACCAAGACCAGGTGCTGAAGGCGGTGCAGGCGTTGGCGGGCTTCTCGCTGGGCAAGGCGGATATCCTGCGCCGCGCGATGGGCAAAAAGAAACCCGAAGAGATGAAACGCATGCGCGCCGAGTTCGTCGAGGGCGCACGCGCCAAAGGCATCGACGACGAGGAAGCCAACCGCCTGTTCGACCTGATTGAACCGTTCGCAGGCTACGCCTTCAACAAAGCGCACGCCGTCTGCTACGCCCATGTCGCCTATCAGACCGCCTACCTGAAAGCGAACTACCCCGTCGAGTATATGGCGGCGCTGATGGCAGTGTTCAAGGATAAGACCGAGAAGATTGCCAACTTCATCGACGAGTGCCAGACGATGGGCATCCGCGTGCTGCCGCCCGACATTAATAAGAGTCACGCGGGCTTCACGGTGGAGCCTACCGACGGGGCGTCTTCCCCTGCGCGTGGGCGTCGGCGCGCCGCCCCGACGCAGACGCGCTACGACCACGCGATTCGCTTCGGCTTGGGCGCAATCAAAGGCGTCGGCGAGGCGGCGGTGGAAGCGATACTCCACGAGCGCGCCGCCAACGGCGCGTTCGAAGACATCTTCGACTTCGCCGCGCGTATGCAGGAGTCGGGCGCGTTGAACCGCGCCACACTGGAAGCGCTCATTCAGGCAGGCGCGTTCGAATCGATCCACCCCAACCGCGCCCAACTGCTCAACGGGTTGGACGCCGTGCTAAGCTACGCGCAGTCGCTCGCACGCCTGAAAGACGAGAACCAGAACTCGCTGTTCGACGAGGGTCAGGAGGCGTTGACTATCGCCAAGCCCGCGCTGCAAATTGTCCAAGACCTCAGCACGCCCGAAAAGCTCGCCTTGGAGCGTGAACTGCTGGGCGTGTACCTGTCCGACCATCCGATACGCCCCTACATGCGCATCCTGTCGGGCAAGGCGACGCCGATTGCGCACGCAAAAGAGCGCGAGGGCGCAACCCTCACGATAGGCGGAATCATCACCGCCGTCGAAACCCGAACCTCCAAAAAGACAGGCGCGAAGATGGCAAACCTGCAAGTGGAAGACCTCACGGGCGCCATCCGAGTCACAGTGTTCGCCAGCACCTACGAGCAGTACCGCGACGCAATCCAGAAAGACCGAGCGGTGCTGATTCGGGGCAAGTTGCAATCGAGCGAGTTTGGCAGTCGCAACGGCGAGGGCGGCGCGCTGGAGTTCCGCGCCGAGCATATCGAGATTGCGCCCGAGCCGAGCGAGGCGGACGACGCGCCGTGCATCCACATCCACCTGCCCCACTGCCTTCCCGAACAGCTGCGCCAACTGCGGCAGGTTTTGGAGCGTCATACAGGCAAGGCGATTGTGCGCTTCGAAGTGCCTATCAACGGGCATTCGCGCCATATCGAGACGCCCCTGCGCGTGTCGCCCACGCCCAATCTCTTGGCGATGATCCAACACATCATCCCCCACGCCCAAGCGGTGGTGATGGAGTGAGGGATTGGTAGACGACAGCCGGCAAGGGCGCAAGTTTTGAGTTCACGCCCTGCGCCGGCGCGTTTCGGCTATAATTAGCCTGTTATGCAAAGTGCTATGAATGTGGTGGTCGTCGCAACGCGCCGTAGCCCCGACTCGGTCGCCATCGCCGAGTACTACGCCCAGAAACGGCGCGTGCCCCGCGCACAGGTGTTCACCATCGATTGCGTGCCCCAAGAGGAGATCGCGCTGGCAGAGTACCGCGACACGATTGAGCGACCAGTGATGAACCTGCTGCGCGAGCGCAAGTTGGAAGAGCGCGTGGACTATCTGGTGTTAACGAAGGGCATACCGTTGCGCATTCGCGAGGGCGGCTTCTCGGTGGACGCCGCGCTGATGTGCAGTCCGCTCCAACGCCCGTTCAACACCGAGCCGCGTGAATCGAACATGAACCCCTACTTTGGCAAGAACGAGCCGTTCTCGCGGCGCAAGTACGGGTTCTACCTGGCGACGCGCTTGGACGGCTACACGATGCAACACATTCGCGACTTGGTGGACAACAGTCTGCGCGCGCGCGCGGCGAACGGTGTGTTCGTGTTGGATATCGATCCCAAGCGCAGCGGCGGAGGCTATCGAGTGATTAACGACAGCATGCGCGCGGCGGCGCGGCTCCTGCAACAGCGCGGCTACGAGGTTATCTTAGACGAGGACGACGCCTTCGTGGGCGCAGTGCGCGACATCATCGGCTACTACTCATGGGGCAGCAACGACCACAAGTTCAACAAACTAAGCTATCGAAGCTTGCGGTTCCGCCCAGGCGCGCTCGCCGAGACCGCCGTCTCCACCAGCGCACGCACCTTCCAGGTGACCGACAAAGGGCAGTCGTTGATTGCCGACCTGATTGCACAGGGGGCGACAGGCGTCAAGGGGTATGTCTCGGAGCCGTACACCGCCGCCCTGTGCCGCGCCGAGGTGATGTTCGACCTGTTCACGCGCGGGCGCACGATTGCCGAGAGCCTCTGGGCTGCCAGTCCGCTCATCCTCTGGAAAGATTTGGTGGTGGGCGACCCCCTGTGCGCGCCCTTCAAACGCGGATAGGTACAATTGCGCCGATGACCGATTTGAATACCCAGTTAGGCGTGAACTATCCGCGCGGCTTCAAAAGCGCGGGCGTGTATTGCGGAATAAAAAAACCAGGGCTGTTAGACCTTGCGCTGATTGTGTCGGAGACAGAGGCGAGCGTGGCGGGCGTGTTCACCACGAATCGGGCGTGCGCTGCGCCCGTGCGCTGGTCGAAGCAAGTGGTCGCTGCGGGCGTCGCACGCGCGATTGTCGCCAACAGTGGCAACGCGAACTGCCTCACGGGCGAGCAGGGCGAGCGCGACGCGCAACGCATGGCGGAGCTGCTCGCCAAACGCTTGGATTGCACGCCCCAGCAGGTGATTGTGGCTTCCACAGGCGTGATTGGCGTGCCGTTGCCGATGCACGCGGTGGAGTCGGGCATCGCTCAGGCGTTCGAGCGGCTGGCTGAGGGCGACGACCGCGCCGCCGCCGAAGCGATTCTCACCACCGACAATAGCGTCAAACGCGCCTCGCTGGAGGTCGCCGCGGGCGCAGTGCGCATCGGCGCGATTGCCAAAGGCGCAGGCATGATTGCCCCACGCATGGCGACGATGCTGGCGTTCATCACTACCGACGCCCAAATCGCCGCGCCCGACCTCCAAGCCTGCCTGACCCGTGTGGTAGAACGCACCTTCAATAGCATCACCGTCGACGGCGACACCAGCACGAACGATATGGTGATTGCGCTGGCGAACGGCGCGTCGGGCGTGGCGCTGCAAGGCGACGCGCTGACGGATTTCGAGCAGGGGCTGTATCGGATATGTGAGTATCTGGCGAAGCGTATCGTGAAGGACGGCGAGGGCGCGAGCCGAATCTTCGAAGTGCATGTGCAGGGCGCAGCCGACAGCGACGCCGCGCGCCGTATCGCCCGCACAATCGCCGAATCGCAACTGGTGAAGACCGCCATCCACGGCGGCGACCCGAACTGGGGACGCATTATCGCCGCGGCAGGACGCGCCGACGCGCCTATCGATGTGAACCGCGCCGAACTGCACTTGCAACAGACGCTCGTGTTCCAACAGGGACGCCCGACCGACTATGACGAGCGCGCCCTGATTGAACGCATGCAAGCCGATGAGGTGCAGATTCGGCTGACGCTGCACGACGGCGACGGCGAAGCGCGATTCTGGAGCAGCGACCTGACCGCCGAGTATGTCCAAATCAACGCCCACTACCGCACCTGAGACGATGCGCGCCTATCGCCTCGTCGCGCCGAACCAGCTGCGCTGGGAGCAGGTTCCTACGCCGACGCCGCGCCCAGAAGACGCGCTCCTGCGCATCCACGCCTGCGGACTGTGCGGCACAGACCTCCACCTCAAAACGCGCGGACACTACTACTGGCGCGACCAGCCACTGACGCTGGGACACGAAATCGTCGCGGAAATCGTGCAGCTGCCGCTGGACTACACAGGCGCGCTGCAGGTGGGCGATATTGTGGTGGTGGATCCGCAGCTGGTCTGCGGCGACTGCTACTACTGTCGGCGCGGGCGGCTGAACCTGTGCGAGCGTCTGGAGCATCTGGGGCTGAGCGTGGACGGCGGGTTCGCCGAGTATCTCGCGGCGCCGATGCGCAACCTCTACCGCGCGCCCGATGATGCGCCGCGCGAGACTCTGTGGCGCTACGCCCTCACGGAGCCAATCGCCACCTGCGTGGCTGGGATGCGCTTGGCGAACCCGCAACCCGACGAGACCGTCGCAATTGTCGGGCTGGGCTTTTTCGGGCAGGTGTATGCGCAGCTCGCGCGTCTGTGGGGCGCAACGCGCGTGATTGGGCTGGAACTCAGCCCCGAACGGCGCGCCGTCGCCGCGCGTATCGGCGCAGCGACGCCCCTCAGCCCCGACGCATGGCGCGCGAACCCCATCGAAGCCGAGGTGGTCATCGACGCCGCTGGCTCGCCCGACGCCGCCGACTGGTGTCTCAAGCTTGCCCGCAAAGCAGGGCGCGTCATCGTGTTCGGCTATCGCCCCGAACCTGTGCAGACAGACTGGTATCAGATTCTGGTCAAAGAACTCACAGTGATTGGTTCACGCTCCAGCAATCACGCTTGGGAGTATGCGCTGCGCCTGCTGCACGAAGGTCGCCTCACGCTGGAGCCTCTGGTGGACTTGCGCCCCGCCGACGCGATTGAACACGCCTTCGCCGACGCCGAAACGCAGCGCGCCTTCAAGCCCGTGCTAAAGTTCTGCGCATAGATTTCCCACCCCCAACGCCTGAGCGAACTTACAGGGTGAGGGTGTTCGAAAATTCGCCCGTTGTATGGGGAACCCCCTCCTGCAGGTTCCCCCTTGAAAAGGGGGAACCGATTTTTCTCAATTGGTTCCCCCTGCTTGCAGGGGGAACCTAAAGGAGGGGGTACCTGCCCCTACTTGGTTATTGCCATAGGGGGGCATCTGCGTGGGCGCCCTGCGTTTGATGGGGGGGCATTCTGCCCAAACGATTTCTCGAACACTCTCCC
>CALGZO010000219.1 GCA_937934465.1 uncultured Fimbriimonadales bacterium
TCACTTTGCGCAGCTTCCCTTTGAGATGGGTTGAGGAACACCAGCCAACGCTCCCAAGGATATTGCAAATAGTTCTCCAGTTCTTCCCAATCCTTGGGAGTCCAGAGAACGCCGCGCTTCACCGACTGCTCGAGGCACTCCTCCACCAAGAGGTTCAGCTGGGCAGGGGGCAGGAGTTTGTCGATAGGATAGCCATCAGCTAAGAGGTAGAGGCGTTCAAGAGTGAACTCGGTTATGATATGATCATCGCGCATCTGACTAATCGTCTTCTCGATATCTTCTCGGCTCAACTGACGCAAATGTTCCGCCCACTCCTCGTTCGGCACGCCCAACTTGATTAAATCCGAAGTCGGATAGCGAGCAAATGGATAGCGTGTCGGGTCTAAGGTTTCGGGTTCTTGAACCGTAGGGAGTGTGGGCGGAGGGGGCATCTCTGTCGAGCGGATTTCGAATTCTTGGTATTGGTTAAACAGCGGCTCGTTCCGAGTCGCCCAGTTGTAGGCGTCGTCGTGCGCGCCCTCGCCCGAATCGGCGGCGAGACCGTCAAGCAGCGACTGATAGATCTCGCCGAAAGCTATGACCCGAACCAGCGCTGGGCTGCGCTCACGGCAATCCGCTACGCCGACTATCCAGACCTCACCGAGACCATCATCCGATATATTCCAAATTCGCCGTGGACCATCCAGCACGAATGCGCCCTCTACTTGCGCAAGTACCCCTCGATGGACGCTATCCCCGTACTGATGGAAGAGCTACGGCAAGCGGATACCGCCGTGCTGGAGATTCTGGAAGTTGCAATCGTCGCTAACGGCGTGGCGGCAATCCCGATTTTGCAGCAACATCGCAGCGAGTGGCAGGCGTTCGGGCAGCGCAAGGCAATCGTGAGCATCCTAAAGCAGATTGGGCATCCCGCAGGACGCCCCCTGCTGGAGGAATTAGCACAAGATAGCGACCCCCGTATCGCCGAAGCCGCGCGCGAAGCAATCAAGCACATCGAAACAGGAGTACCATCATGAATGAATCTCAACTAATCAGCTCACTACGCAAGTCAGGGCAACTTCAGGAGGCGTATCAACGCGCCAGACAAGCCCTGCAGGAGAACCCCGACGACCTGAGTCTCCCACGCGCGATGGGGTGGGTGTTGTACGACCTCGTCAAGCGGGAGTTAGGAACGGTCAGCGACGACGAAGGTGAAGCGTCTCGGCAGGCATCTGTTGACTTGCGCCGCGTGCATCGCTTTTTCCACGAGTTCCAACGCTTAGGGATTCCGCGTGATGACCATCTCATCTACTCGCTTATGCTACGCTTAGCCACAAAAGCGCAAAGGGCGGGTTGGCGCGGCTTTTTGGAGTTCGTGCAGTGGTGGGACTTGAGCCATCTCACGGAGGAAGACCGCCAGCCGCAACAGATTGCAGGCGATAAGCAAATCCCCAGTTTGGAATCGGTGGCGCTGTATGCCATCGGGCGCGCTGCGACGGAGAGCGAAGACGCCTCCGAGCGCGTGTGGGCGCGTACAGTGCTGGAAGACGCAGTCGCTCGCTACCCCGACGATATTTGGATAGCTCGCTCGCTGGCGCACTTAGAGTTTTCCGACGGCAGTCTCGATCGGGCGCAGGAGCGGTTGAGAAGCGTGCTGCGCCGCAAACCGCGCGAGTGGTGGCTGTGGAAAGAGATGGGCGAAATGCTCGCGACCACTCACCCAGACGACGCAATCCTGTGCTACTATCGCGCTTGCGAGTTGATGCGCGACAAGACCAAGCTGGTGAGCGTCTACCAGCAGCTGGCGTCCCTCTTAGCGTCGCAGGGGCGATATGACGAAGCCGCGTGGTTC
Source organism: uncultured Fimbriimonadales bacterium (assembly GCA_937934465.1). Classification (GTDB taxonomy): domain Bacteria; phylum Armatimonadota; class Fimbriimonadia; order Fimbriimonadales; family GBS-DC; genus GBS-DC. The sequence continues at coordinate 1,832 of CALGZO010000219.1, forward strand.
GTGGAGCAAGCCTATAGTATCCGCGCCCAGCAAGGCTGGAAAATCCCACCTGAGCTCGCGCAGATGCACAGCGACGAGTGGTTTCAAGCGCGTCAGGGCGCACCGAAGCCACAAGCGCAGACCGATGGCTTCGCAAGGCAGTTCTTGCAGGGCATCGCCGCTGAGCAGGTTCAGACCGCGCTTGCCGTGTTAGACCATCATAACTCGCAGAAACAACTCGCCTATCTGCTCACGGCTCCACGCGAAGGGGTAGCTGTTCCCTACAAGCAGTTCCCAAAAGTTCAGAATCTGTCAGTGGGCGCGATGGTGGAGCTGCGCTACGCCCACTCCAACGGGCGTCAGGTGATACTGGAGGTCAAACCTGCGAGTGTGCAAGAGATTGAGGGGTTCGCGAAGCGGGTGCGGGGGCGGCTGCGCAAGCCCGCCAATCAGTCCTACGGCTTTGTGCAAGCCGATACGGGCGAGCAGTATTTCGCGCCGCCGCAAGTGGCGCAAACGCTTCAGGACGGCGCCGATGTGGAGGCGGTCTGCGTCTTGAAACACAACGAGAAGCGAAATCGCGAGGATTGGGTCGCGATTTGTCTCGATACCGCCTAACAGATGGCTGTACCTTGCCCCTCCGTCAGCGTGAGGGAGGGTGATGAGACGCCGCTGCCCCCTGCTTCATGTTCTCCAAAGCAGGGGGTACGGAGCGTCTGCGTTCTCAGAACCAGATGGTCAGCTGCGCCGAGCGCGAGGTCGCGTTGTGGGTGGCGGTGATGGTAACCGTCGTGACGATGCCCCCGCTGGTAGTGCGGATGGTGAAGTTCGCGCTGGTAGCGCCCGCAGGAACCGTGACAGTGCTGGGCACGCTGGCGCGCGCGGAGCTGCTGCGCAACTGTACCGTGAGTCCGCCAGAGGGCGCAGGCGCGGTCAGCGTAATCGTGCCCGTTGCGCTTTGCCCCCCCACGACAGTCGTCGGACTAATCGTGAGCGACTGCAGCGTCACGGCAGATTCTGGAACGATGGTCAGCGTCGCGGTGCGCTCCACATCGCCTGCAGTGGCTCGGACGACGAGCGTTGTCTCGCGTGGCACGCGCTGTGTCTGGATGGTGAAGGTGGCTTGGGTCGCCCCTGCAGGTACAGACACGAAGTTGGGCAGGATAGCTGTGCGCGTTGCGCCGTTGTGGCTCAGGCGCACCAGCATTCCGCCTTCGGGCGCAGGCGCGGTCAGGTTCACTGTGCCGACGACTCGGTTGCCGCCGACCACCCGCGCTGGGTTCAGCGAGAGGCTGCTGAGCCTCGGCGTGCTCCCGCCGCCGTCGCTCACTGCCTGCAACGCGCGATAGACATTCAGCCGTCCCGCGTTCGGGGCAATCGTGCGCCCGTTCAAGGGCTGGTACGGGTCGGTGTTCGTTTCCAGCGCCTCGCGCAGTTGCGCGTTCGTCAAACTCGGATTATGCGACCACAGCACCGCCGCTGCGCCTGACACATGGGGACACGCCATCGAAGTGCCGCTGAACGATTGGTACTGATTATTGGGCGTTGTGGACAGGATGTTCGCGCCTGGCGCGGCGATATCCACCCACGCGCCGTACTGCGAGAAGTTTGTCAGGGTGTCGTCGGCGTCGGTCGCCGCGACGGCGATGGCGTTGGTGTAGTAGGCAGGATACTGGGGCGCGCTGCTCCCGCCGTTGCCCGCCGCCGCCACGACCAGACAGCCGCGCGTCCACGCATAGACCACCGCGTCCGCGAGCTGCTGCGCGCTTGAACCCGCGCCCAAGCTCAAGCTCAGGATATGCGCGCCGTTGTCCGCCGCCCAAGTGATTGCCCGCGCCACAGCGTCTAAGCTGCCCGAACCGTTCGCGCCCAACGCCTTGAGTGGCATCAGTTGCACATAGCTGTTGAAGTTAGGCACGGCAGGGTTCCACGCCGCCACGCCCGCCACGCCAATCCCGTTATTGATTTCGGCGGCGGCAATCCCTGCGCAGTGCGTGCCGTGCCCGTTGTCGTCCAGCGCGTTCGTGGTGTTATTGAGGGTGTTGTAGCCGTACACCGCGCCGTTCGCATGACGACGCATCTTGTTGGTCAAATCGGGATGGTTGGAGTCGATGCCCGTGTCGATGATTGCGATGTAGACAGTGCGCTGGGGTTGCCAGATGTCCCACGCGAGGTTCGCCTGGATACGCGCCAAGCCGTATTGCTGGCTGAAGCGCGGGTCGTTCGGCTGCGCGAAGGTGAACGCCAGATAGTTCGGCTCCACATAGCGCACGCCGGGCAGCGCACGCAGAAACTCGCCTGCGCTCTCCATCGAGACGCCATCAGCGAGGCGCACAACATACGCATTAATAGGCGGGTTCTGCGACACTATCGAGCCCACCATCTGCATCGCTGTTAGGGGTAGGGCGAGCTCGCTATGCTCTAACCCCACCACTAACTCACCAGGCACGAACGGCGACTCGATGAGCGTCGGGTTCAGAGTCGGTTGCTGCGCGAAGTTCGTCTCGATTTGTGAGATGCTCAACTGCAAGGTGAGAAACACCGCCAAAAACGCCCAGAAACCTCGATAGATGTGCATAGAGCGTCCTCCTAAGCCTCTCTAATATACCCCAACTCTTATCGAACGCCTGCTGGCTAAGGGGAGGTATACTTCCCGTCGTGGGGACGCTGGAATCGCTGTTGGTGGCTCTGGACACGCTGCGCACGCACAAGATGCGCTCGTTTCTGACGATGTTGGGCGTCATTATCGGCGTGATGGCGGTGGTGGTGATGGTCGCGTTGATTGAGGGCGCGCGCACAAGTGTGGTCGCGGAGTTCGAGAAGCTCGGCTCGGATGTCGTCCTTGTGACTTTTGACCCGTCCGACCGCCTGCGTCGCGAAGAGCGCGGCGGCACAGTGGAGGGGCTGAAACTGATGGATTTAGAGGCGATTCGTCGCTTGCCTGAACTGCGCGCGGTCGCCGCCGAGCGGCAACTGGGCGAGAAGGAGTTCATCTATCAAGGCGAGAAGGTGCGCGCCAACCTTATCGGGGTGAACGAGGACTACCTTTTAGCGCGGTCGTTGGAGGTCGAGTCTGGGCGTTTCTTCGAGTCGTCCGAGCAGGAGCAGGGCGCGAAGCTGCTGGTGCTGGGGCACGATACCGCGCGCAAGCTGTTCGGCAAGCGCGACGCGGTGGGTCAGTCGGTGCTGGTGGACGGTACGCAGGCGCAGGTGATAGGAGTCCTCAAGAAGCGCGGGCGCGGCTTCGGCGAGAACTTGGACGAGGGAGCGTACATCCCACTCAACGCCGCGTTGCGCCGCTGGGCAGGCGACGAGAGCCTCACGATGATTATGGCAGTGCCCCACACACGCGAGCAGACCCCCGCCGCGATGGACGCCATCTGGGAGACCCTGATGCGCCTGCACGACAACCAACCCGTGTTCCGCGTGGACACCTTAGAGAGCATCCTCTCGGCGATTACGCGCGTGATTTCGCTGTTCGGCATACTGCTGGGCGGTATCGCAGGGCTGGCGCTGCTGGTGGGCGGTATCGGCATCATGAACATCATGCTGGTGTCGGTGACCGAGCGCACGCGCGAGATTGGCTTGCGCAAAGCGGTCGGGGCGCAACGGTGGCACATCTTGACGCAGTTTCTGATTGAGTCGGCGACTTTGGCGACGATCGGCGGACTGATCGGCATGGCGGTAGGCTGGGGCGTGGGCGAAGCCATCGAGTTCGCCACGAAGCAGACCAGCGCGTTCGGCGATAACGGGTTGAGCTTCTACTTCCCACTGTGGGCTGGCATCGGCGCGTTCCTGTTCTCAGCGTCGGTGGGCGTCGTGTTCGGACTGTACCCCGCCTGGCGCGCCGCGAACTTAGACCCCATCGTGGCGCTGCGCTACGAGTAGCGTCAGTATAAGATTGCACCATGACCACCTTCGAGCGCGAGCTGAGCCTGCTGTTGAAAGCGCGTTATCCGATGCTGTATATCCAAACGGCGGAGGAGGCGCGTGTGGAAGAGATGCTGCGGCGTATTGCGCAGGAGCGCGGCAAGCGGTTGCATGTGTGGACGCTGACGCGCGGCTATGAACCGCCGATTGCCGCGCCCGCCGAGACGACGCCTGCGCGTCCGCTCGCGCCTGAACTGGAAGCGATTACGCTGCTGCTGCGCCTGCAGACCGACGCGCTGATTGTGCTGAAAGACTTCCACCCCTACTTAGGCGACCCGCGTGTGATACGCCTGCTGCGCGATTTGTACCCACGCCTGCACCAGACGCGCCGCACGGTTGTCTTCGTAAGCCCCATCTTGAAACTGCCGCCCGAACTGGAGAAGCAAATCACCGTGCTGGAGATGCCGCTGCCCACCCGTGAGGAGATTCAGCAAAAGATAGAGGAGATTCTGCTCGTGTTGCGCGCGAGTCAGCCGGAGGTGCGCGCCGAACTCAGCCCCCAAGAACTGGATGAGTTGGTCAGCGCGGCGCAGGGGCTGACGCTGGACGAAATTGAGAATGTGTGTGCGCGCTCGGCAGTAGAGCATAAAGCACTGACAGTGGCGGCGATACTGAGCGAGAAGCAGCAGATTGTGCGCAAGTCGGGCGTGCTGGAGTATTACGACGCGCGTGAGACGATGCGCGATGTTGGGGGGCTGGACTTGCTGAAGGAGTGGCTGCGCAAGCGTCGGGCGTCGCTGAGTCAGGAGGCGCGCGCGTTCGGGCTACCCGCGCCGAAGGGCGTGCTGCTGCTGGGCGTGCAGGGCACGGGTAAGAGCCTCAGCGCGAAAGCCATCGCCAGCCTGTGGGGGCTACCTATGCTCCGCCTCGATGTCGGGCGCGTGTTCGGCAGTCTGGTCGGCGCGTCGGAAGCCAACATGCGCGCGGCGATTCGCACCGCTGAAGCTGTCGCTCCATGCATCCTCTGGATCGACGAGCTGGAGAAGGGCTTCGCAGGCGTGCAAGGCTCTGGCGTCTCCGATTCGGGCACTACCGCGCGTGTGTTCGCCACCTTTCTGACTTGGATGCAAGACAAGCGTTCGCCTGTGTTCGTGGTCGCCACCGCCAACGATGTCTCGCAACTGCCTCCCGAACTGCTGCGCAAGGGGCGATTCGACGAAATCTTCTTTATAGACCTGCCCACACTGCCCGAACGCGAGCAGATTTTCGCGATACATCTGAGCAAGCGCAAGCGCGACCCCGCGCACTACAATCTCAAGCGGCTGGCGCAGGCGACGGAGGGCTTCTCAGGCGCGGAGATTGAGCAAGTGGTGGTCGCTGGGCTGTTTACCGCCTTCGACGCTGGGCGCGAGCTCACCACCGACGATATGCTGGACGAGATACGCCACACTGTGCCGCTGTCGGTGATGATGCGCGAGGAGATTGAAGAGTTGCGCACTTGGGCGCAGTTGCGCACGCGCCCTGCCAGCAGCCCGCCCTCTAAAGGCAATCGTCGCAAGCGCGCCTCCGTCTGAGCGCAAGGTAGAATTCGTGTATGGCGTGGAACGGCGTTGCGCTGGAGGTGCTGGCAAAACTGGAGCGGTATCGGTTCGAGCCGCGCAGGACGCACGCTGCGTCGATTCGGGGCGAGCGGCTCTCGCCGCGCAAGGGCGTCTCTATAGAGTTCGCCGACTATCGGCACTACACACCAGGCGACGATTTGCGCCATCTGGACTGGAACATCCTCGCCCGCTTAGACCGCGCCTACCTGCGCACCTACCAAGACGAGCAGGAGCTGCCTGTGCATCTGCTGTTGGACTGCTCGGCGTCGATGGCGTTTGGCGCGCCGACGAAGTTCGACGCGGCGCGTGCGCTGGCGGCGTGCTTGGGGTATATCGGCTTGGTCGGCGGCGACGCGGTGTACCCGACGGCGTTGCACCCGCAACTGGCGGAGACGCGCCCGCTGCGCGGTCGGGTCGCCTTCGCACGCTTGGTGGAGTGGCTGCGCACGCGCCAGCCCGACGGCGATAACCTCGCGGCAAGCCTGCATCGGTTCGCGCACGCCAACCTGCCCAGTGGCTGCGTTGTGCTGCTCACGGACGGTCTGGATGAGCGTTTGCCCGACGCGCTGCGCACGCTCGGCAGCCGACGCCACGAGGTGGTGTTCTTGCATATCCTCTCGGAAGTGGAGCTTAGCCCCGACTTGGAAGGCGACTTGAAGCTCATCGACGCCGAGACGGGCGAGGCGTTGGACATCACGGCGACGGGGAGCGTGTTGCAGGAGTACCACCGCAGGCTTCAAGCGCACATCGACGCGCTGCAGAGCGCATGCCGCCGTATCGGCGCGACCTATGTGCGCGTGTTGAACACACAGCCGCCGCAAGAGGTCATCCTGCGCCAACTGTATCCAAGCGGCGTCGTGAGCGGGTAGCCCATCAGCGGCGCAGCAGCCGCCAGAACAGATAGCTCGCCGTCAGTCCGCCGACCGCGCCGCCTAAGGTGGACGCCAGCAGCGGCGGGAGCGCCAGCTGCTGGAACAGCCATGCCAGCGGGAGCGCGAGCAGCACAATCAAGCCGAGCGTATTGCGCATCGCGGCGCGGGCGCGGCGTGTCGCCGCGCGCTCCAAGCGCAACATCCCCTCGAAATCCGCCGTGCCGTGCTGCAAGTATTCGTTGAGTCCGCGCAGCTCCGCCACAATCAGGTCGGCGTCCTGCTCGCTGAGGGCGCGCGCCAGTCGCTTGAACTCATAGGTCACATCCACGAGGGTCTGCACGCCCCACGATTGCAGTTTCGCCTCGATAGTGATGGGCAACGCGCGTGGCGAGAGGGTCGCGATAGCTCGCCAGCGGTCGCCGCGCGCCCAGCGCAGCGCGCCTTGCGAACGATAGCCTATCGCTTCCAGGTACGCGCTTAGGCGTTCAGCGGCGGCTTCCACATCCCCAGCAACAGCGCCCGACCAGCGGAACCTCATGGCGTCTCCTGCGTGCGGCGCACCGCCCGCGCAACTGCTTTTCGCCAAGAAGCGTCTGAATCCTGCCGAACAGAGCGTGGCTTGGACAATCCTGTCCAAGCGTGTAGCACAGACATTCCCGCCCGTGCGAGCCGTACCGTCGGCGTCCTGCCGACGAAGCACACCCCCGTACCGTCGGCGTCCCCGCCGACGACCAACTCAGGTGCGACGCCTTTCTTGGCGTCGCAACACCCGCGCCAACATAACACACCCGCGTACCGTCGGCATCCCCGCTGACGAGTAGGCAGGTGCGACGCCTTTCTTGGCGTCGCAACACCCGCGCCAACATAACACACCCGCGTACCGTCGGCGTCCCCGCCGACGAACAACACTGGGACAGGACTGTCCAAGCCACGGGGCGTCTCGGCTGACGAAGTGCGCTTGGACAGGACTGTCCAAGCCACGGGGGGTGTTTGTGCTTGGACAGGACTGTCCAAGCCACAGGAGCACGGACAGGAATGTCCGTGCTACAGGAAGGTACAATACTGACGGGAGGTATACGATGCGATTACCGTTCAAGAAAATTTTGGCGCCGACGGATTTCAGCGAGCCGTCCTACTACGCGCTCGATACGGCGATTGAGCTGGCGGAGCATTTCAACTCGGAGCTGCACCTGTTGCATATCGTGCCGCCGCTACATGTTGTGCCCGTGCCTGTGAATGTGGAGGTGCCGCTGTATGAGAGCGAGATGCGCGAGGCGGCG
>CALGZO010000220.1 GCA_937934465.1 uncultured Fimbriimonadales bacterium
TGCGACGGCGGAGATTCTGGTGCCGGAGGTGGGACTCGAACCCACACCTGAGTCGCCCCAGACCGATTTTTGAGACCGGCGCGTCTACCCGTTCCGCCACTCCGGCTTGGACGGTAATTATACCCCAATCCATCAACCGCGCCACATCAGGTATACCTTGCGTGATGAGAGCGCGTACTCTGTTTCGGCGGTTTCTGTGCTTCGCGCAGACACTAATCGTACTGACAATCGCCGCGTGCGCCTACAGCCAATCGCTCAGCGAATCGCAACGGCAAGAGGTGTTCCAGTTCGTTTGGGAAGAGGTTAAACGCTCGCACTACGACCCGAAGCTTGGCGGCGTGGATTGGGACGCCGTGCGCGAGCAGTACGCGCCGAAAGCTCGCGCCGCCGCCGATAGCGAGTTCTACGCCCTACTCAATCAGATGCTCGGCGAGTTGAAGCAGTCGCACTTCATGGTGATACCGCCCGGCGCGTTTGTAGCGCAGGAGGAGGCGCGCACGCGCCTCTCTGACGGCGAGACAGGATTGACCGTTCAGCTGGTGGAAGGGCGTCCTGTGGTGACGCGCGTGCGCGCTGGCTCGCCTGCGGCGCGGATGGGTATCTCCCCAGGCGCGGAAATTCTGCAAATCGACGATTTACAGACCGAACAGCTGCTCCAACGCATTCGCGAACGCCAGCTGTCGCCTGTAGAGGAACGGTTCGAGGCGTACTTGGCGTTTCGGGCGTTCCTGAGCGGGCGGTCGGGCAGCGAGACGCGCCTGCGCTATCGCGACTTAGACGGCAACGAGCACACCGTTGCGCTCAAGCGCGAGGCGATGCGCGGCGTGCGCGTGCAAATCGGCTTCATCCCCGAAATCCGCGTGCATATCGAAAGCCGTGTCCTGCCAGGCAACATCGGCTATCTCGCGTTCAACGCCTTCTTCCCGCCCGTGATGCGCGAGCTGCCCCAACGCCTGCGCGAGCTATCGGACACCGATGGGCTAATCATCGACCTGCGCGAGAACATCGGCGGTATCGGACTTATGGCGGGCGGCGTGATGGGGCATCTGGTACTACGCGAGACCGTGCTGGGCACGATGCGCCTGCGCGACGGTACATTCGGGATTGTCGCTTATCCCCAAACCCCGAACTATCGCAAACCGATAGTGGTGCTGGTGGATGAGTTTTCGGTCTCCACTGCTGAGATTTTCGCGGCGGGGATGCAGGAGGCGAAGCGTGCAATCGTCGTCGGACGCCCGACGCCTGGCAAAGCGCTGCCGTCCAAGATTGTACAACTGCCGTATGGCGGCTACCTGCAGTGCGTGATAGCCGACTACGAGACGGCGCGGAAGCGTCGGATTGAGGGCGTGGGCGTGCAGCCCGACTTCGAGGTCGAGCTCACGCGCGAGCGGTTCCGCCAGTCGCCAGACCCTGTGCTGCAGCAGGCGATGGAGTACCTAAAACAGGCGTCCGCTCAGTAGGTAGAGGGTCTGCGCGGCGTCTGCCCTGCGAATCGGCGCGTCGGGCTGGAAACGCACGCCTTCTGGGGTGAACGCTTCCAAGCCGTCCCAAATCGCAGGCGAGAAGCGTCGCTCCGCCAACTGCGCCATAAACAGGTAGTCGGGGTCATCGACAGGCACATCGATGTAGGGCGAGACCTGCCCGACCGCGCGGTTCCATTCGCCCGGTTCCAGAATCGCCATCGCGCGGGTTAGCCAGCGGATAAAGTCGCGCCGTCGGATGGGTTCATCGGGGTTGAAACGGCGGTTCTCTGTGCGCTCGATTACGCCCAGCAGGAACAGATTCTGCACAGGCACGGCGTAGGGGTGTCCGAACAGCACATCGGTGAACGCCAGCCCTTGAAACCGCTCTTCGGGCAGGGTTGGCTTGAGCGTGCGCAGGTGTTTCCACAGCAGGCGCGCCGCCTCGCCGCGCGTCAGCGGCTGCTCGGGCGCCATCCGCTCGCTGGGGAAGTAGCCCCGCGCCGCCAAGAACTGAATCGCCTCAAAATGGCGCGTCTGAGGCGTCACATCGGGGAAGTAGTAGATGTATTGCCCGAAGCGGCGCAGCAGCTCGCGCTGGATGTCGGCAGGGTTAATCCGCCGCAAGGATACGCCCGTCTGCAGATGCAGCACTGCCGCGACGCCCGCCGCCTGACCCATATTCATCCGCACAGGCTCCATCCGCAGGCTGCCAATCGCCACATGGCTCGCCGAGACGCAGGTGGTCACCAGCAATCCCTCGATGCGCTTGGGCACTAAGACGCCGTAGGGCACTTGGTACCACGGCGTGTATTGGAAAATCCAGAACTCGCCCTCGCCCATGTGCGCGATTTCGGGTACAGGCTCGCCCTCGTTGACCACCACGCGGCGCACGGCGTGCGAGTCCATCGGGTAGTCGCCAATCGCGATGCTGTCGGCGCGGACGCGCTCGCGCGCCAGAGTGATGTCCATCTGCTGCAGGAACACCTCGCCCTCGATGCGTCGCGCCTTGCGCACATACAGAATCGGGGGCAGGTTATCGCTGTCGCGGAACTCGTCCTCCGCCAGCCCCAAGTTCGGCTGACCCAGCTCGGTCTGGATATAGTGCAGGTAGCCCAGCACATGGTTTTTATAAATCTGATAGATGCGCTGGCGTTCTTCCCAGCTCGCGGTGGGGTAGCGGTAGTTCACCTCTTGCAAGGTTGTGCCGTGCGGATGTTGGTTCACCTCGAACTTATTGCCAGGGATGCGTCCGTAGAGGTACGCCCACGAGCGTTCCCACGGGGGCGACAGCACATACTCTAAGCGGTTGTAGTTGGGCGGCGGGTCGCCCACCTGCGGCGTGGGGTAGTTCTGCACAATCATCAGGATTGCGTAGCCGGGAATGCGTCGGTCGCCTGCGCCCGTGCTGCCGGGCAGGAATCGGTCGTTGAGGCGGTCGTAGTACAGCACGCCTGCGTGGGGTTCTTCAGGGCTGCGCGGCTCGCGTCCGATTCGGTAGGGCGCGCCTGCCCATGCCGCGATGTCGCCCTCAGCGGTTGCGTCGATCACCACGCTGGCGAAGAACCGCCCACGCCGCGCGCCGTCCAAACTTATAAACTCCACGCCCGTAATCCGATTGCCCTGCCGAAAAACGCGCGTGGGGCGCACGCCGAAGTAAAGATCGATGTTCGGCTCGGCGTACACCATCTCTTTGATAAGCATATTCGCGACCCACGGCTCGAAGTTGAGCCCGTTGCGGTAGAAGTAGACAGTGGTGTCGTCGCCGCGCGCTTGGTAGTAGGCTTCCACGCGCTGTCGGAACTCTTCGTAGAGACCGTTGATACGGTCGCGTTGGCGCACATCGGTGACGGCGACGCCGTTGGTAATCATGCCGCCGAGCCGATTGGTGGGTTCGATGAGCGCGACTTTGACGCCCATGCGCGCGGCGGTAATCGCTGCGCCGACGCCCGACGCCGTACCGCCCACAATTAGAATTGGGTAGCGCGCCTCAGGGGGCAGGGCGCGATAGGTACGATCCACGCGCTCGACGCTTGGCGAGGCGCGCCCGTCGGCGTAAAGCGCCTGCACCGCCAGTCGGTACTCGCGCCCGGCTGCGAGACCTGTGAAATCGTGCGATTTTGCGGTTGCGTCCAGTTCGGCGACTGGCGAGCCGTCCAACAGCACACGGTAGCCAGCAGGGCTCTCGCCGCGCGGGGGCAGCCAATAGAGTGTGATGCGCTCCGTGCTGCGCGGTATCGCCTCCACCGAGCGGGGAACCGCCTGACTGTAGCCCAACGCCAGCAACGCAATCCATAGCCCTATCGACAGCCAGTCTCGTTTCATAGCCAACCTCCAAACTGCAAATGCGGGGAGCCTAAGTGTACCTGAAGTCCGTGAGATGCGATTGCGCGGCGGCGTCTGATGATAGACGCCGCCGCGCCCCCTCCCACGCAACTAAAACTCCTACTTCAACTGGAACAACGCCTGCGACGCGCTCAGGAGCTCGTTCGCACGCTGCAAGAACAGCTCCGACTCCTCAAGTGTCATGCTCAGCCGATTGAGAACGCGCGTGTCGAACGGCTCTTGCGGCGCTTCAGGGTTCATCTGATAGCCCAATCGGTTCGCGCAGTGGTCGGCGTACTCGATAAGGGCGCAGGTCGGGTCGTCCACCTCCAGCGATTGGTGGTGGTAGCGTATCATGTGGGCAATCGATTTGGGCAGTTTCCAGCGTTCCACCAGCAGCGCGCCCACCTCCTCGTGGGTGAAGCCGAACAGCTCCTGCTCCGCTTGGTGGACGGGTTTGCCCTGATGGTGCACCAGGTCATAGAGCTCGCCCATCCAGTTGGTGAGCGCGGCGCTGATGACCAATTTGCCCACATCGTGCAGCAGCCCTGCCGTGAACGCCTCGTTGCGCACGCGCGTATCGAACTGACGCGCTCCCATCTGCGTAATCAGCCCGACCGCCAGCGAGTGCGTCCACATCCCACTCACATGGGGGGTGTAGCCAATCAGCGCACGCTGGAACAACGGGTAGGTCGCCGCAATCAAGGCGAGATTCTTCACAGTGTTCATCCCCAGCACCACCACCGCTTCCTCAATCGTCGCGACTTGGCGACTCATGCCGTAGTAGGCTGAGTTGGCAATCCGTAAGACGCGCGTCGTGAACCCCTGATCTTTGCTAATCTCTTGCGCCACCTGCTGCGCGTGAACATTCGGGTCGTCCACCATCTGATAAACTCGCATCACCACTGCAGGCAAGCTCGGCAAGTCTTGCATGCGTGTGATTATCTCATCCGCCGATTGTATATTGCGTGTGAGCGTCGTTGGCATCGCAGTTCCTCCACAAGGGAGTTCTACCACACTCGCGCCCCAAATTCACATCGACCGCCCATAACGGCTCGCGGGCAATCTTCGAGAGGATTCGCGTCCATCAGGTATAAAATGCCTGATATGAACTCGTACACCGTCACACTTATACGAGGCGATGGGATAGGTCCCGAAATCGCCGAGTCGGTCGTTGAGATTTTCGAGGCGGCGTCCGCGCCCGTGCGCTGGGAAGAGGCGTATGCAGGGCTGAGCTGCTTGGAGCAGTACGGCGCACTCTGCCCGGAGGCGACTTTGGAGTCGATTCGGCGCAATCGCGTCGCGCTCAAAGGTCCCACGACCACCCCCATCGGCGGCGGGCATCGCAGCATCAATGTCGCCATCCGCAAGGCGTTCGAGCTGTTCGCGAATGTGCGCCCTGCGCGTTCCATCCCTGGCGTGCAATCGCGCTACAACGATATCGATATTATCTTGGTGCGTGAGAACATCGAGGATACATATGCAGGCGTGGAATATTGGCAGACGCCCGATGTCGCCGAGTCGCTGCGCCTGATTTCGCGTCCTGGCTCGGCGGCGGTGATACGCTATGCGTTCGACTTGGCGCGGCGGCTGGGCAGGCGCAAGGTGACCTGCGTGCATAAGGCGAACATTCAGAAACTCTCGGACGGGCTGTTTCTGGAGTGCTTCCGCGCGATTGCGCAGGAGTACCCCGACTTGGAGAGCGACGATATTCTGGTGGACAACGCCTGCATGCAGCTGGTGATGCGCCCGGAGCGGTTCGATGTGATGGTGTTGCCGAACCTGTTTGGCGACATCGTGAGCGATTTGTGCGCGGGTCTGATTGGCGGGTTGGGCGTTGCGCCTGGGGGCAACATCGGCAACGGCTACGCGGTGTTCGAGGCGGTGCATGGCTCCGCGCCCGATATCGCGGGTAAGGGCGTCGCCAACCCGACGGCGTTTATTCTGTCGGCGGTGCAGATGCTCCGTCACTTGGGGTTGCACGCGGACGCCGAGCGGATTGAGAGTGCGCTGCGCTACACACTGGTTTCTGGCATCAAGACGCGCGATTTGGGCGGCAACGCGAACACGCGCGAGTTCACGAAGGCGATTATCAGCAATCTGCCCCCACGCGCGCAGGTACAGGCGCAGAACGAGCCTGTGGCGACGCCGTATCGCACGCCGATGCTCCCGCCGCGCGCCACAGCGCAAGAGGGGTGGCTAACTGTGGGGGTCGATTTCTTCTTCCACGCGCTGCAGCCCCCTACCGATCTGCCTGCGCAGGTGGGCGCGCTGCGATTGGTTGCCGTCTCGAATCGCGGCGTCGCGCTGGAGACGAACCCTGCCAGCGAACGCTACCTGTTGAACTGGTATCGGGCGCGCTATGTCGCGGAGCAACCCCTCAGCGAGGACGCGCTCAACGAGGCGTTGCGTGCGCTTGCGCCGCGCCTGCACTGGACCACGCTGCAACGGCTCTACCGCACGCGCGAGGGGCAGAACCTGTTCAGCCCCATCCTAACGGATTGAGCGTGTGCTCAGCGGTCCACGCCGATACCGAGTTGGCTCTCTTCGGGGCGTTCGTTCTGGATTGCCCAGTTGAGCCAGTTGCGGGCGTTGCCTGCGAACTCTATGCTGGGCGGATAGGAGTCGTTGCCTGCGGCGTCGATGAATAGCCCCAGCGCGAGTCCGCGCTCGCGCAGAGTGCCTCGCCCTATCGGGTTCGCCCTGCCGAAGTTGGCTTGGTCGCTACGCGCTTGGTAGAGGTCGTCGCCTGCCAAGTCCACGAAGACGCCGACGCCGTTCGCGTTCGCGCCGCCGAGCGCGAGGCTCGGCGCGTTGTAGGCGTCGTTGCCCGCGAAATCGATGAGGTATCCGATTGAGAAGTCGTGTCCTGCGCCCATCGCCATGTTCATCGCGGCGAGGTAGCGGTCGTCGCCCAGGCGGTCTTCGAGGTAGCCGATAGCGAAGTGTGCGCCTGCGCCCTGCACATACCATACTCCTTCACGCACATCGTCGCCTTGCAGGTCGATGAGCAAGCCGACGCCGCCCCAGTAGCCCACGCCCTGTCCGAACACGCCGCAGAGGTATCGGTCGCTGCCCTGCACATCGATGAGCATGCCGACGCCGCCCGCCCACGAGCGTCCATCGGAGTAGTCGGCGCGTCTGCCGTAGCCTGCGCCCTGCGCCAAGCTGACATTCCGCTCGGCGGTTTGGGGCGATGGGAACTCCAGAGGCGTCGGATGGGCGTTGTAGTAGTCGTCGCCGAGCGCGTCGAGCAGCAGTCCGAAGCCCTTCACGCCGCCGAAGCCCTGCCCCTGATAAAAGCAAGCGTACAGGTCGCGTCCCTCGCGTTCAATCAGCGCGCCGACGCCCGCTATCGCTGCGCCCTGCGTGAAGGCGTAGCCGTCGTACTGGTCGTTGCCCTGCAGGTCGATGAGCATGCCCACGCCGAACCGCGCGGCGCCCAGCCCGGCAGCCTGCGTGCGGTATACATCGTTGCCTTGAAGGTCGGCTAAGACGGCGTAGCCGAGCGTCGCGCCGCCGAACGCCATACCCGACTTGCCCGTGCGGGTCTCGCGTTCCATCAGCGGTTTTTGCAAGGTCGCAGCGTCGTCGGCGTAGCGGTCGTCGCCCGATAGGTCGATCAGCATCGACGCGGCGTTGTCCAGCGTGAGCGTCGCGCCGCCGCCGTAGTAGGTATCGTTGCCGCCTGTGTCGATGATGAGCAAGTAGGGCAGGCGTTCGTGCGTGTCGTTGCCCGCGCCGCAGAGCCGAATGCGTCCCCACGGCGTGTCGATGTTCGCCTCGAACGGCTTGCTAAGCGACTGCTGCGCAGCGGCGTCGGCTTTCTGGAATGCGTCGATGACCTGCTGCACCGCCAACACGCAGTCGTGTCCGCCAGCAAGCAGGCGTGGCAGGTCGACTCGCTCCAACGCCTTCTCCATCAGCAGTATCTCCGCGTTGGGCGACGCGCCGTCCAAGCTTGCCTCGAAGTCTTTAATTGGGCGATTGAGCAGTTGGAACAGCGCGTTGCGTTCGTCTGGGGTGAGTTCGCGCAGGGCGGCGTCGCGCCAGCGTCGGGATTCGATGGCGACATAGATGAGGAACGCCGTCTGTTGCTGCACGATTGCAGGCGCGGTTTGTTGGGCGCGTTGGAGTTGCGTGCGCACGGCGGGCGGGATGGGCGCGTCGGCGGCTTGGTAGAGCTGCACAACGGCTTGCTCCAGCGCGTTGGGCGCGTTCGCTTGCTCACGCAAGGCTTGTAGCGGGTCGCCCACCAGCGTGCGACGCATCGAGACGCCTATCGCGCTCGCGCCCGACTCCACCGCCGCCACAGGTCGCCCCACTGCGCCCACCACACTGTTGCGCAGTCGCTCCGCATAGTACGGCAGGCGCAACGGGTCGCCTAAAAGCATCTCGAACAGCGGCGTGGTGTGCTGCGTGCGGTAGAAGTAATCGAACAGGCGCGGGTCGAAGCGCGTCGTCGCTGGGGTCAGGTTCGCTAACGCCAACGCCTCTTGAAGCAGCGCATCGGTGTTCAGCTGGGCGAAGGCTGTCGCCGTGAGCCACACGCTGCATAGAACAGGGCGCAAACGCATATTACTTTGTTCACCATCGGGGCGCGTTCTCCTGCGTGGGGTACACTTGGGATGCGCTTATGAGTTCACTGCGCTGGAAGGTTCGGCGGTTGCTTGCGATGTCGCCCGACGAGATAGCGTTGCGTGCGGCGCGCGCCCTGCGCGAGCGCGTGCGCCCGCTACCGAAAGAGCCGCCTGAGCAGACTTGGCGACGCTACTACCCCAGCGGCGACCCCATGCACGCGCTGACCACGCTGCGCGAGCGGCTCAACCTGCGCCCTGAGGCTCTCGGCGACGCTGAACGCGCGGCGATTATCGCCGAAGCCGACGCGCTGATGCAAGGACAGTGGACGCTGTTCGGCTACCCCGTTCAACTGGACGACCCGCCGCTGTGGCGACGCAACTACTGCTTGGGCAAAGATTGGATGGACGCGCCCGCCAAAACCATCGACTACCGACGCATCGATGTCGCTGGGGGCGTGAAGTATGTGTGGGAGCCGTCGCGTGGGCAACCGATTTTGCGCTTAGCCACTGCCTACGCGCTGACGGGTGAGCCGCGCTACGGCGAGGCTGCCCTGCGCTGGCTGCTGGACTGGATCGAGCGCAACCCGCGCGGCTGGGGCATCCACTGGACGAGCGCGCTGGAGCATGCCATCCGCGTCTTCGCGTGGAGCTATGCGCTCGCGTTGCTGGGCGAGGGGGCGTGTGAGGCGCAGGCGGCGACGCGAGCGCTGGGCGCGCTGATCCAACACGCGGAATACATCGAACGGCATCTCTCGCCGGGGTCGTCGGCGAATAATCACCTGATTGGCGAGGCGGCGGCGTTGGCGTTTCTGGGGCAACTGCTGCCGCCGCACCCGCACGCGCAACGCTGGGCGCAACACGGCTTGACAACGCTCGAACGCGAGGCGCGACGACAGTTTTTCGATGACGGCGTTAATGCCGAGCAAGGCTTTGGCTACCTGCCGTTCGTGTGGGAGTTCTACCTGCACGCCTATCGGTGGCAACCGCTGCCCAGCGCGACCGCGGCGCGTCTGCAGCGCAACCTCGCGTTCGTGCGGAATGTGATGGACGCTTCAGGCTATGTGCCTCAGGTGGGCGACGAGGACGACGGCACGGTCGTCCCGCTGTGGAGCGCAGGCGCGAACCGCTACCGCGTGGTGGGGCGCGCGCTGGCGACGCTGCTGCACGCCGAGCCGCCCCCTGCCTACACCGAGGCGGACGACGCGCTGTGCTTATGGCTCTTTGGGGAGGCTCCGCCCGCAGGCGCACGGCTGACCGAGTCGCGCCTGTACCCCGACGGCGGCTACGCGGTACTCCACTCCGAACGCTGGCAAGTGCTGTTTGACGCCGGTCCGCTGGGGCTGGGCAGCCTTGCAGCGCACGGGCACGCCGACGCGCTCAGCGTCTGGGCGTCGTACTTGGGCGAACCGCTGCTCATCGACGCAGGCACTTACGCCTACCACGAAGACCCCGAATGGCGCAACCATTTCCGAAGTACGCACGCGCACAACACGCTCACGCTGGACAACCGCAGCCAGTCGGAGATTCTGGGCGCGTTCCTGTGGGGCAGGCGCGCACGCGCGGAGTTCACCCAGTGCAATCTGGGCATCCGCCAAGTGGAAGGCGCGACCGACGCCTACCTGCCCGACCGAATTGCGCGGCGCGTGCGCGTGTCCGACGAGCAGATGCTAATCATCGACACAATAGAGCCTGATGCGGCGGGCGCAGCGCAGTGGCGTTGGCACTTCCACCCCGATTGGCAAGTGCAACCCGACGGCGACCATGCATGGCGCATCACCGATGGGCAGCGCGCGATACGGCTCGCCTTGGCAGGGCTGACAGACTACACGGCGCGCCTTTATTGTGGCGACGAGGCGTCCAAGCTCGGCTGGTACTCGCCCCGCTTTGGGCACAAGGTTCCCTGCGCAACGCTGGAGGTGGAAGCGCCCCTGCGAGGCGATACGCTGCGCGTGGAGTGGCAGTTCGGCGCGGGCGAGGCTTAGCCAGACCGCTCGGTTGGGGCTTCCTCAGGCGCGTCGCTCAAGACGCCCATCGGCAGCAGATGCCCCAGCTTCTCCGCTTTGGTGCGCAGATAGCGAATGTTGTAAGGCGTCGGGGTGGAGACCAGCGGCACATGCTCCACGATTTCCAGTCCGTAGCCTTCCAATCCTGCGATTTTTTTGGGGTTGTTGGTCATCAGTCGGATTTTGCGCACGCCCAAGTCCACCAGCACCTGTGCGCCGAGTCCGTAATCGCGCAGGTCGGGCTTGAACCCCAGTGCTTGGTTCGCCTCGACGGTGTCCAGCCCGTGCTCTTGCAGGTGGTAGGCGCGCATCTTGTTCACGATGCCGATGCCGCGCCCCTCTTGGAGGATATAGACCAGCACGCCGCGTCCCGTCTCGCCGATTTTGCGCAGCGCGAGGTCTAACTGTGCGCCGCAATCGCAACGGAGCGAGCCGAGCAGGTCGCCCGTGATGCAGCTCGAGTGCATGCGCACCAGCACAGGTTCGCCGTCGTCCACCTTGCCCATCACCAGCGCGAGGTAGGGTTCGGCTTCCACATCCGATTCGTAGACATAGACCGTGAAGTTGCCGTAGCGCGTGGGCAGGAACACAGGCGGCGCGGCGCGGTGGATGAGCTTCTCGTGTTGACGGCGGTAGGCAATCAGGTCGGCGATGGTGAGGATTTTCAGCCCGTGCTTGCGGGCGACATCGATAAGCTGGGGCAGTCGCGCCATCGAGCCGTCCTCGTTGAGGATTTCGCAGATGACGCCTGCAGGGAACAGCCCTGCGAGCCGTGCGAGGTCAACCGCCGCTTCGGTGTGCCCCGCGCGGCGCAGCACGCCGCCTGGCGCAGCGCGCAACGGGAACACATGCCCCGGTCGCACGAAATCGTCGGGCTTGGCGCGCGGGTCGCAGAACTTTTGGATGGTGAGGGCGCGATCGAACGCCGAGATGCCCGTGCTGACGCCCTCGCGGGCGTCGATGGCTTCCGCCATGGGCGTGCCGAACTGGGCAGTGTTCACCTTGCTCATCATCGGGATGCCCAGCTCGTCCAAGCGTACGCCGTCGGTGGGCAGACAGAGCAAGCCGCGCCCATGCACCACCATGAAGTTCACCGCTTCGGGCGTGACCTTCTCCGCCGCCATCAGGAAGTCGCCCTCGTTCTCGCGGTCTTCATCGTCGACCACGATGAGCATACCCCCAGCGCGGATAATCGCGATTGCTTCCTCGACAGACGCGAACAGTTGCGGGTCGCGCTCAACAGTTGCAGATGTCGCCGATTGCATCGATTTAAAGTATACCCTATCGGCGTCGGTGTGTATGTATGTCGCTACTCTGAGGCGTCTCAGGCGACGCCCTCTGTGAGCGCGTAGAGGCTGTTCAGTGTCGTCTCGAAGTCGGGTCGCTCGTCGTGCGTTTGGCGCAGGAATTGGCGGATGGCGTCTAAGCGGGCGATGGCGGCGTCCACCAGCGGGTTCGCGCCTTGTTGATACGCGCCGATAGCGATTAGGTCTTCGGCTTCCTTGTAGGCGGCGAGGAGGCGTCTCAGGCGGTTGGCGGCTTGCATATGTTCGGGCGAGGCGATGTTGGGCATCACGCGCGAGAGGCTCGCCAGCACATCGATGGGCGGGTAGTGCCCCTGCTGGGTGAGGGCGCGCGAGAGGACGATATGTCCGTCCAGTATGGCGCGGGCGGTGTCGGCAATCGGGTCGTTGAGGTCGTCGCCGTCGACCAGCACGGTATAGAGCGCGGTGATGCTGCCGCGTGCGCTGTTGCCTGCGCGTTCGAGCAGGCGTGGCATCAGCGCGAACACGGAGGGCGTGTAACCGCGCGCGGCGGGCGGCTCGCCTGCCGACAAGCCAATCTCGCGTTGCGCCATCGCCAAGCGCGTGAGCGAGTCCATCATCAGCACCACCTGCTTGCCTTGGTCGCGGAAGTATTCGGCGATGGCGGTGGCGGTGAAGGCGGCTTTCTGGCGCACGATGGCGGGCTGGTCGGAAGTGGCGACCACCAGCACGGAGCGTTGCAGCCCCTCCTCGCCGAGGCTGTCCTCGATAAACTCGCGCACTTCGCGTCCGCGCTCGCCAATCAGCGCAATCACATTCACTTCGGCGGCGGTGTTGCGGGCAATCATGCCCATCAAGGTACTTTTGCCGACGCCGCTGCCGGCGAAGATGCCCACGCGCTGTCCGTAGGCGCAGGTGAGCAGCGCGTCGATGGCGCGCACGCCGAGCGGCAGCGGGGCGCGCAGGGGCGGTCGCTCTAAGGCGGGCGGCGCCTCGGCGTTGAGCGGATAGCGCGATACGGGCGCGAAAGCGGGCTTGCCGTCCATCGGATTGCCCAGCCCGTCCAGCACGCGCCCCAGCATCGCCTCCGACACGCCCACCGACGCCGTTTGACCAGTCGGGATAACCTCGCTGCCGGGCGACACGCCTGTCAACTCGCCCAGCGGGGTCAGCAGCGTGCGCCCGTTCCGAAAGCCGACCACCTCCACCTGCAGGGGCGTCTCGCGCCGACCGCGCTCAATCAAGCACAACTCGCCCAACTTCGCAGGCGGACCCTGCGATTCGATCAGTAGCCCCACCGCGCCGACCACGCGCCCATGCACGCGCACAGGGTCGGCGCTACGCACCGCCTCCAAAGCGGCTTGCCAGTTCATCACAGAGGATTATCGGCAACTATGCGTCGGCTTGCCACTCGAACGCGCTGCGCGGCGTCTCCCACAGTCGCACGCCCGCCAAACGCGCGGCGCCTTGCAGACGCGGCTGCAAACGCGCCACAATAAACGCCACAAGGTTCTCCGAAGTCGGCGGGATTTGGTCAAAGGGCGGCGTCTCCTCGTTCAGAAACTTGTGGTCTAAGTGCGCCAACACCTCCGCTTGCACCAGCGCGTCGAGCTCCGTGATGTTCATCACCATCCCCGTGATGGGGTCGGGCGCGCCGCGAACCGTGATTTCCAGTTTGTAGTCGTGTCCGTGCCCGTGTGGGTTGGAACATTTGCCATAGAGGGCGCGGTTCTGCTCGTCGCTGAGTTGGGGGCTGTAGAGCCGATGCGCGGCGGAGAAGGTGTAAGCGCGCGTCATTGAGATGAGCGGGCGGGCGTTGCCGTCGGCGTCGGACACCGAATCGCCTGCATAGGTCGAGGCAAGCGTTTCCGATTCATGCACGCTTACCGATTCGACGGGCGCACTAAGCGTCTCGCGCAGGTCGCGCCACAGGTAGAGCGCGAGATTCTCGGTTGTGGGCAGCTGGGTCTGAAACGCGGGGTGTTCGCGGTTGATACAGCGGTGGTCGAACTGCGCGTCGATGCGTTGGCGTGTGGCGTGGGCGAGCGTCTCCCAGTCGTGGGGCGTTTGTGAAGGCGTCGCGCAATAGACCACCTGCACGCGGTAGTTATGCCCGTGATGACGCGCCGCCTTGCCGAACAGTCGCGCGTTCTCCTCAGGGCTGAGATGGGGCAGATGATAAAAGTGCGACGCTTCAAACGCGAACCAATACGCCACCCGCTGCGCCATACTAAGATTGTACCTCACAGACTGGAGGAACAGGCATGGGAAGTCCCTAAGCATGCTGGCTCTGACAGTCAGCCTGTGAGTTTTTGGTGTATCACAATATTGCCCTCTCCTGCGCTGTGAGCGAGGAGCATGGGGGACGCTCACAGTAAGGTATAGTTTTAGCGACGCCATGCGTTTGGAAGGCACATTTGCGGAGTATTTTGCTGGGATTGGGCTGATGCGTCTCGGTTTGGAGGCGGAAGGATGGCGCGTTGTGTTCGCCAACGACATCTCGCCTGCGAAGTACGAGATGTATCGGGGGTTCTTTCCCGACGCGGATAGGCACTATATTGTCGGCGATGTGTTCGATGTCGATCCGGCTTCGATACCGCGAGCGACCTTGGCGACTTGCTCGTTTCCGTGCATAGACTTGTCGCTGGCGGGCAAGATGCAGGGTTTGCAGCGAGGGAAGCACTCGAGCGCGTTTTGGGGATTTGTCCGCATTTTGCAAGCGCAGGGGGAGAACGCGCCGCCGCTTTTGCTGTTGGAGAATGTGAACGGGTGGCTTTACTCGCATCACGGGGAAGATTTTCGGCTCACAATACTCACCTTGAACGAGCTTGGTTATGCTTGTGATGTGTTCACCTTGGATGCGCGTCGGTTTGTGCCCCAGAGCCGCCCCCGTGTGTTTGTGATTGCAACACGGCTGCTGGCTGAGGCGCGCAGTTATCGAAGCCTGCTGAGCCGTCCGCCCTCGCTGCTGAGCGCGCGGCTTCGCGCCGTCCTAACAGCGAACAAGGACTTGCGCTGGCTCGCGCTGCCGTTGCCTGAGCCGCCGCCGCTGCTGCGGCAGGGGCTGAACCGACTGATTGAACCGATTGCAGAAGACGACCCCCGATGGTGGAACGCCGAAGAGACCCGAAGGCATCTGGCGATGATGCATTCACGACATCGCCAATATGTGGAACATTTGGCGCGCGGCGCGTCCGAGGTGTATCGCACCTTCTATCGGCGGCGGCGCGCGGATGGGCAACGCGCGGAGGTGCGCACAGACGATATCGCAGGCTGCCTGCGTACGGCGGTCGGCGGCAGTGGAAAGCAGTTCTTGGTGCGTGCAGGGCGCGGGCAAATCCGCATGCGCACGATGACCGCCCGTGAGTATGCACGCTTGCAGGGCGTGCCCGACGAATATCCAATCCACGCCCCTGAAAACCGTGCGCTCACCGCGTTCGGCGACGCAGTGTGCGTGCCCGTGATACGCTGGATTGCGCGCTACGCGCTCACGCCCCTAATCCAGTCGCATCTCCCCATGCCCGCCGCCAACTCGCTCTTTGAAGACGATGGCGGATAACCTCTCACCAGCCGACCGCCGTCGTACGATGCAGGCGGTCAAGGGCAAAGCCACCCGAATCGAGCGACGCCTGTGGGCTATGCTCGCAGGCTTGCACATTCGAGGCTGGCGTAAAAACGCGACCGATCTGCCAGGCGCGCCCGATGTGGTCTTCGACAACCTGCGAATCGCAATCTTTGTAGACGGATGCTTCTGGCATGGCTGCCCTATCTGTCAACGCCCCTTGCCCAAAACCCGACAAGAATACTGGCAAGGTAAAATCGAGCGCAATATCCAGCGTGCGCAACGCTATAATCAGCAGCTCCAGCAAGCAGGATGGCGCGTACTCAGGTTCTGGGAACACGAAATCCTGCGAGAACCTCATCGCGTGCGTAGGCGGCTGAAGAGAACGCTCCGCCAAGCGAGGTGAAGCATGAGCGCAGCTTACCAAAACATCCTCGATCAAGCGCAAAAACAACTGAGCGAATGGTTGAGCAGCTGCACCCGGCGCGGAAAACTGTCTCGCAATACCATCGCAGTGGGCGTCGTCGCGCTCCATCATCTGCGAGTGGCGAAAACCCTGCCCCTGGAACGCGATAGTGCCGTGACCAAGGGCGGCGAAATGAAACTGTCGCGCGGCAGCAAGTTCCGTGAACTGCTACAACAGTATGGCGTCGGCGAGCGATACCTAAAAGAGGTCACCACAAGACAGGCGCATCAGGACGGGCAACGCCTGTTAGACGCGCTGCAGTGGGGCGAACCACTAACGCCACTCTCGCCTGCCGAAAGGGAAGAAGTGTTGGACGCTCTGCTGAACACCGTGTTGAAAAAAGCGCAAGAGCAACTCCAACGCGAGTCGGTGCGCCTGCGACTTGACCAGAACCTCTCACCTTGGGCGTGGATTCGCCAGATTCTGGACGCAACGCGCGACCGCTCCTTCGGCATAGTGGAGCAGCACCTCGTGGGCGCGAAGTTGGAAGCGCGATTCCCCAACCAGAATTTTCCCACGCTGCCCGCGCATGCGGCAGACGCCCCGACAAGACGCAGCGGCGACTTTGAACTGAGCATAGCCTCTGGAAAAGTGGTGTTCCATGTAACAGCGCGCCCCAGCAGTACGCTTATCCAGAAGTGTCGTGAAAATTTGGAAAATCGGCTCCTACCTGTAATTCTAACTTCGAGGGAGAAGGAAGCTAACGCAATTGCCTTGGCGGAAGATCAGGGAATCGCCCATCAGATTGCCGTCTTGCCAATCGAACACTTTGTGGCGACAAATCTCATCGAGTTCGCGGCGGAGCGGAACATTTCTCTGATGGATGCGCTCAAGGCGATTGTCGAGGCTTACAATCGTCGGGTGGACGCTGCTGAAACCAACCTTTCCTGTAAAATCGAGTTGGAATAATCCCCCCCTTGACGCGCGAGTCTACCAGTGGGTATAATACCTGCGTCTAAGGAAGGCGAAGGAGACGCGCATCAGTGGAGGAACGGCTGAACACGCTTTGGATTCTCACGCAGACGGGCATCGCCGCAGAGATTGCGCCGCCCGTCTTCTCCGTGCTTTCAGGAATCGCGGCGCTTGCGCTCGTCGCGTTCGCGCTCGCGGCAACAAGCAACATGCAAAAACGCCCCGGACGCCTGCAGAACCTCGCCGAAATCATCTACGAGTTCTTTGACAACCTCGCCGTGAGTCTGGTAGGCGAGCGCGGGCGCAAGTATGTGCCCTTAGCAGGCACGATTTTCCTGTTCGTGCTGTTCAGCAACTTGATGGGCTTAATCCCGCCTGGCATTGCCCCCACCGCCAGCTTGAACACCACCATCGCGCTGGCGCTGATAGTGATTATCTATGTGCAGTACGAAAGCATTCGCGCGAATGGCGTGGTGGGCTACTTCAAGCACTTTGCGCGTTGGGGCGAAGTGCCTGTGTTCGTCTCGCCGCTGATGTTCATCATCGAGGTCGTCAGCGAGTTGGCGAAGCCTGTCTCGCTCTCTGTGCGTCTGTACGCCAACATGTTTGGCAAGGAGCAGGTGACGCTCGCGCTGATTACGGCGTTGGCAGTGCCGCTGTTCAAATCGGCGTATATCCCGTTGCCGATTCAGTTTCCTGTGATGATGCTGGGCTTGCTGGTGGCGTTCGTGCAGGCGTTCGTGTTCGCGCTGCTGACGCTGATTTACCTCGCGCTGGCGACCGAGCATGCCGACCATCACGGCGAACATGCACATGCGCATTAGACGATTTCCTCTCGGCTGAGAGGAGCCCCTCCGCACGGAAGCGCGGAGGTATCACCTAAAACAAGGAGGATAGCGAACATGAACTTCGAGGTAGGTACAGGACTGTATCTGATGGGTTTGGCGTTGGCAGTCGGCTTGGGCTTGCCGATTGCCGTGATTGGCGCGGCGCTGGGTCAAGGGCGCGCGGCGGCGGGCGCGATGGAAGGCATGGCGCGACAACCAGAAATCGCAGGGCGTATCCAGACAGGTATGATCCTCGCGCTGGCGTTTATCGAGTCGCTCGTGCTGTTCTCGTTCGTCATCTTCTTCCTGTTGCAAGGACGCCTGCCCACTGTCGGTCAGTAAGCGATTAGTCGGGGGCGGTAATGCGCTGCCCCCGCAGGAGGTTTTCTAACGATGCCCAATCTTTTGACGCATCTACCGAACCTGCTCGGCGCAGCGGAAGGCGAAGGCGGCGGCTTGCTCAAGCTGCTCGGAATCGACTTCAACATCCTGATTATCCAAATCGTCGGGTTCCTGCTGCTGCTGTGGGTGATGACCAAGTTCTTCTGGAAACCGCTGGGCAATATGCTCGAATCGCGGCGACAGGATATCAACGCCACCTACGACAAAATCGAAGCCGACCGCCGCGCGATGGAGCAGCTGCGCAGCGAGTACGAGGCGCGACTGGCGCAGATTGAAGCTGAGGCGCGCGAGCGTATCCAGCAAGCCGTCGGCGAGGCGCAACAGCTGCGCGACCAAATCGTCGCCGACGCCCGACGCCAAGCCGACGAAATCGTCGCACGCGCCCAAGAACAGGCGCAACTGGAGAGCGAAAAACTGCGCAGCGAACTCCAAACCTATGTCGCCGAACTCACCCTGCGCACGACCGAACGCCTGCTGCGCGAGGAGATGACCGACGAACGCCACCGCAGGCTCGTGCAGGAGTTTATCCAGACGGCGGAGGTGCGCTAAATGGTCGATATCCGCGTCGCCCGACGGTACGCCCGCGCCCTGTTCGAAGTCGCGCTGAAGCAGAACCTGCTCCAGCCTACCGCCGACGACCTCGCAGCGCTACGCACCCTGCTGGAGCAGTCGGCGGAGCTGCGCGCCTTCTTCTACAGCCCGCTCATCCCGCGCGACCGCAAAATCCAGCGACTGCGCGAGGCGCTCCAAGCACAAGTGCAGCCCCACACCTTGCGCTTGCTGGAGCTGCTCATCGAAAAGCGACGCGAGAAGTTCCTCGAGGCGGTCTGTGAAGAGTTCCGCAAGCTCCAAGAGGCGCATCAGGGCGTGGTGAGAGCGACCATCGAGTCGGCTACGCCACTCACCGAGGCGGAACAGAACGGCATCGTCCAAAAACTCCAGCAAAGCACGGGCAAAACAATCATCCCGACCTTCGAGGTGAACCCCGACCTCATCGGGGGCGTGCGCGTGCAGATGGGCGACTATCAAATCGACGGAACCCTGCGCGGCGCGTTAGACCGCCTGCGCGACCACATCACGCTCGAAATCGAGCGACGCGGCGCACGCGCCGCCCGCACAGAGTAAGCGAGGTGCAATCATGGCAATCCGACCCGAAGAGATTACGAGCATCTTAGCGAAGGAAATAGAGACCGCCGACGGCAAGCCCGTCGCTGAGAGCGTCGGCACAATCCTGCAAGTGGGCGACGGCATCGCGCGCGTGTACGGGCTACCCGACGCGCAGATGGGCGAGCTGCTGGAGTTCCCCCACGAAGTGATGGGCATGGTGCTGAACCTCGAGGAGGACAGCATCGGCGTGATTGTGTTAGGCTCTGACGAGGAACTCAAAGAGGGCGACCCCGTTAAGCGCACGGGGCGTATCGCGGAAGTGCCTGTCGGCAAGGCGTTGCTGGGGCGCGTGGTCGACGCGCTCGGACGACCACTTGACGGCAAGGGTCCCATCGTCGCCGAAGAATACCGCCGTATCGAAGTGATTGCGCCGGGCGTCATCACGCGCCAACCTGTTAAGGAGCCGCTGCAGACGGGCATCAAAGCCATCGACGCGATGATTCCCATCGGACGCGGGCAGCGCGAGCTCATCATTGGCGACCGCTCCACAGGCAAAACCGCTATCGTGATGGACACCTTCATCAACCAGAAGCAGACTCATCAGACCGACTCGCCTGTGTATTGTATCTATGTGGCGGTGGGTCAGAAGATGGCGGCGGTCGCGCGGTTCGTGGACACGCTGGAACGCTACGGCGCGATGGAATATTCGATTGTGGTGGTAGCGTCCGCGAGCGACCCGAACAGTCTGCAATACCTCGCGCCCTACACGGGCTGCGCGATGGGCGAATACTTCCGCGACAACGGCATGCATGCGCTGGTGGTGTACGACGACCTTTCGAAGCACGCGCAGGCGTATCGCGCTGTGTCGCTGCTGCTACGCCGTCCGCCGGGGCGCGAGGCGTATCCGGGCGATGTGTTCTACTTGCACTCGCGCCTGCTGGAGCGCGCCGCGAAGATGTCCGACGAGCGCGGCGGCGGCTCGCTGACTGCGCTGCCCATCATCGAAACCCAAGCGGGCGATGTGTCGGCGTACATCCCCACGAATGTCATCTCCATCACCGACGGGCAGATTTACTTGGAGCCGAGCCTGTTCTACGCAGGTATCCGCCCTGCGATTAATGTGGGTATCTCGGTCAGTCGCGTGGGCGGCGACGCGCAAATCCGCGCCATGAAGCAGGTCGCGGGACGCTTGCGCTTGGACATGGCGCAGTTCCGCGAGGTGCAGGCGTTCGCGCAGTTCGCCTCCGACTTGGACCGCGCCACGCAGCTGCAGCTCGCGCGCGGACTGCGTCTGCAGGAGGTGCTCAAGCAGCCTCAGTTTGTGCCGATGCCCGTCGAGGAGCAGGTGATGATTATCTTCGCGGGCACGCAGGGCTACCTCGACGACATCCCCGTTGAGAAGGTGCGTGCGTTCGAGGAGGGCTTCCACCCCTACATGCGCGAGAAGTACCCCGAACTCGGCGAGAAAATTCGGCGTGAGAAGAAGCTCGACGAGGAGACGGAGCGCACGCTGCGCGCGGCGATTGAGGAGTACAAAGCGAAGTTCATACAGGAGAACGGGCTGGCATGAGGACGCTGCGAGGCATGCGGGCGCGGATCCGCGCCGCGAAGAGCATCCAGCAGATTACGCGGGCGATGAAGTTGGTCTCCGCCGCGCGCCTGCGCCGTGCGCAAGACCGCGTGCTGGCGGCGCGCCCCTACGCCCAGCGCATGCACGATGTGCTGCAGGAACTCGGACGCGCGGGCGAGCTGCCCGACCATCCCCTGCTCCAAAAGCGCGAGCCGCGCACCTACGGGTTCGTACTGGCGACCTCCGACCGCGGGCTGTGCGGCTCGTATAACATGAACCTCATCCGCGCGCAGCAGAACGCCCTGCGCGATATGCAGCTGCGCCCCGAACAGGTGCAGCTCATCTGCGTTGGGCGGCGGGGCTATCAGTTCTTCAGCAAGCGCGGCTACAACATCGCGCTCTACCGCTCGATGCCCACTGCGGGCGCAGGGCTGGAAGACGCCCGCGCCGTCGCCGACGCCGTGCAGGAGATGTTCGTCAACGGCGCGGTGGACCGCGTCTACCTCATCTATTCGCAGTTCATCAACCCTGTCACCCAACGCCCCACGATACTCCCGCTGCTGCCCATCGAGCCGCCCGCAGGCGAGGACGACGGCGTGAAATACGACTTCGTGTTTGAACCGTCGGCGGAGGAGCTGCTCCAACGCCTGCTGCCGCGCTACCTGCTGACCGAAGTGCTACAGGCGCTGCTGGAAGCCAGCGCGAGCGAACACGGCGCACGCATGACCGCCATGTCGATGGCGAGCGACAACGCAAGCAAGATGATCCAAGAGCTCACGCTCACCATGAACCGCCTGCGCCAAGCGGCAATCACGAAAGAAATCGCCGAAGTGGTCGGCGGCGCAGAGGCGTTGAAAGGCTGACTGTAGCACGGGCATTCTTGTCCGTGCTACAGTGCAGTGCGCGTCGTCCAGCCTGCAGGAAAATCGCAGTCAGGCGCGAAACTCCTTTCCGAAGGAGGCGACGACGATGCAACCGACTGCAATCGATGCACTCTTGCAAGAGACGCGCACTTTTCCGCCCGCTGAGGCGTTCCGAAAGCAGGCAAATATCAACGATCCGACCATCTATGAGCGAGCGGCGCAGGACTTTGTGGCGTTCTGGGCGCAGCAAGCGGAGCAGTTATTGGAGTGGTTCGAGCCGTGGCAGACCCCGCTGGAGTGGCAGCCGCCCTACGCGAAGTGGTTCGTCGGGGGCAAACTGAACGCTTGCCACAACTGCGTGGACCGTCATGTGCGCACTTGGCGACGCAATAAAGCCGCGCTGATTTGGGAGGGCGAGCCGGGCGATACGCGCGTGCTGACCTACGGCGACCTGCACCGCGAGGTTCAACAGTTCGCCAACGCGCTCAAGTCGCTCGGCGTGCAGAAAGGCGACCGTGTGTGTATCTATATGCCGATGATTCCCGAAGCGGTGATTGCGATGCTGGCGTGCGCTCGTATCGGCGCGCCGCACTCGGTGGTGTTCGGCGGCTTCAGCGCGGAGGCTCTGGCAGACCGCATCAACGACGCGCAAGCGAAAGCGCTCATCACGGCTGACGGCGGCTGGCGACGCGGCAACATCGTGCCGCTCAAACACAACGCCGACGACGCCCTGCGCCATACCCCCAGCATCGAGACCGTCATCGTCTACCAGCGCATCGGCGGCGACTACGCCGTGAATATGCAGGACGGGCGCGACCACTGGTGGCACGACCTGATGCGCGACGCACCGCTCACTTGCCCCGCCGAGCCGATGGACAGCGAAGACCTGCTCTACCTGCTCTACACCTCAGGCTCCACAGGCAAACCCAAAGGGATTATGCACACCACAGGCGGCTACATGACGGGCGTTACGCTCACCGCAAAGTGGGTGTTCGACCTCAAAGACGAGGATGTCTATTGGTGTACCGCCGATGTCGGCTGGGTGACAGGGCATAGCTATATCGTGTACGGACCGCTATCGAACGGCGCGACCTGTATCCTCTACGAGGGCGCGCCCGACTACCCCGACCGCGACCGTTTCTGGGCAATCGTGGAGAAGTACCGCGCGACCATCCTCTATACCGCGCCGACCGCCATCCGCGCGTTCATGAAGTGGGGCGAACAGTACCCCCAACGGCACGACCTGAGCAGCCTGCGCTTGCTGGGCAGCGTGGGAGAACCAATCAACCCCGAAGCGTGGATGTGGTACCACGAACACATCGGCGGCGGACGATGCCCCATCGTGGACACATGGTGGCAAACCGAGACGGGCGCGATTATGATTACACCCCTCCCCGGAATCACGACCACCAAGCCCGGCTCCGCCACGAGACCTTTCCCAGGCATCGCCGCCGCCATTCTGAACGATCAGGGGCAGCCTGTGGACGCTAACCACGGCGGCTACTTGGTCATCACGCAACCGTGGCCATCGATGACGCGCGGGCTGTGGGGCGACCCCGAACGGTTCGTGCAGACCTACTGGAGCAAGTACGAGGGCGTCTACTTCACGGGCGACGGCGCACGCCAAGACAACGACGGCTACTTCTGGCTGCTCGGGCGCGTGGATGATGTGATTAATGTGTCGGGACACCGACTCAGCACGATGGAGGTGGAGAGCGCGCTGGTAGACCACCCCGCCGTCGCCGAGGCAGCCGTGATTGGCATCCACCACGACATCAAGGGGCAGGGCGTGGCGGCGTTCGTGATTGTGAAGGAGGGCTACACCGCAGACGACGCCCTGCAAAACGCCCTCAAGCAGCATGTGGCGCAAAAAATCGGCGCCATCGCCCGACCCGACCAGATAATCTTCACGGCGGAGCTGCCCAAGACGCGCAGCGGCAAGATTATGCGCCGCCTGCTGCGCGATATCGCGGAAGGGCGCGCCCTCGGCGACACCACCACTCTCGCCGACCCCGCCGTGGTGCAAGCCCTCAAAGAGAAGTACGAAGGGCAAGAGGAGTAAAAACGCGCCCCTCTCCCACTCTCTGGGAGAGGGGATAGGCTACGAATTCGGAAACTCTGGATGCATGCGCATCAGCCAGATTTGACCCGTGTGATACGCGGCATGCTGCGCCGCGCGGATTAGCCCTTCGCGCCCTGTAATCGCGTCGCCAATCGGGCTACGCGCAGGCTTATTCAACTGCTCCGCCGTCGGCGACTCGATCAGCGGCGCGAACTGCGCATACGCCAACTCCAACGCGCGCGCCACAGATTCCGCGTTGCACGCCGCGTCGGGCATCGGGAACGGCTTCTCGTTCAGAAACGAGTCGGTGATGCACGCCAATACGCCTGCCTCGAATGCGTCGGCAGGCTGCCAACCGCCCAGATGATGCGCCCAATAGAGCTCGCCGCCTGCCACATGGTAAAGATACTCCACGATGGAGTGCGCCCTTGGGAACATCCGCCAGTTGAGCTGCGCATCCGTCAGCCCCTCAATCGCCTGCGCGAGGCGCAAGCGCGTGAATCGCCACACTGCAGCAAGCTCGCTCATCTCAATCGTCCAACATATCGCGGTAGTCGTGCGCGCGCAGCTTGGCGCGGCGCAGCCAGTTCCGATACAGCCCGTACACCACGAACCCTGCGCCGACCAGAATCACCATCGGGAACAGCGCCAGCAGCACGCGCAGCCCAATCGTGAAGACGCCCAAGCCCACCCGCGCCAGTATCGCCAGCGCCAGTATCGCGATACCGAGCCGTACCCAACGGTTCATAGTTTCTCCTGCGCTTGGGCGGACGGCTGCGTCTCGGTCGCAGCGGCGTCGTTCACTATCGGTTTCGGCTTGCCGCTTTTGCGCATCTCTACGAACAGCCCCATCAGAATCAGCGCGACGCCTGCGCCCGCCGCCCACGGCAGGAACCACTCGATTGTGCGGATAATCTGCCCGCCGATGTAGAGCAGGGCGGACGCCGCCACCACCAGCACGCCCACATAGATTAGCTTGTTGCGCGGCATAGAGCAAGTATACCCCGAAACGAAAACGCGCCCCTCGTTTGAGGGGCGCACGAACAAATGTAACCGATACGAAGCAATCGCTTAGTTCTTGCGGCGGCGCAGCGCCAGCAGACCCACCAAGCCGCTGCCCAGCGCAATCATGCTCGCAGGCTCGGGCACAGGCACCACGCTCACAGTCAGCAGATACGGACCAGTCTCGGAGTGGGTTGCACCCTCATAGTAGGTGATAGTGTTTCGCCCAGTGAGACCGTGATAGCCTGTAATCGCGATGTAGAAGGTACCAGTGTGGGTTGCTTGCCAGAAAATGGTGGAGCCACGTCCTGAACCCGAATCATCATTCCACACGATGGCGATGGCTCCCGTCGCGTCGAACAGCGCCATCACGGTGTCGGGGCTGGTGTAGTTGGCGTTTCCAATCGGTAAGGTAACCGCCGTCAGGACGTCACCTGGTTGCAAGTTGATACTGAAAAAGTCACTATCGTTCGTACCGAGGTTCAGCAAGCCAACTGCCGCAGGCGACGCCGCTGCGCGCAGGTTTAGAATCACATTGTTCGCCTGGGCGCGTGTGTCATTCGGCTCGGTTTCGCTGAACACCGCAAAAGCATTCACGCTCATCAAAGCGCTCAGTGCTACAATCGCCAGTCGTTTCATGTCCATATCCTCCTTTCCGGGTGTCCCGGTGCTGCTTGCGTAGGAAGCAACCTACGCTG
>CALGZO010000221.1 GCA_937934465.1 uncultured Fimbriimonadales bacterium
AAATCCAGCGACGCCTGCTCCAGATTGGCAACCAACGCCCCGACGGCGAACGGTATCTCTTCAGCGGACAGACCGTCCACACCGCCCCTATCGATGTTGTCGGCGGCGTCGCCAGCTATGTGGGCGACGGCAACCCGCTCATGGTCAATATCGCCGCCGACCGTACCATCGCCATGAACTTCTCAGGCGCACGCATCGCCGACCTCTACAATAAACTCGCCCAAATCGAGAACAATCTCGTCACTAACGCCTCGCTGCCGCTCTCGATGGTCGACCTGCAAGATATCGAGCAGTACCAAAGTGAGTTCCACCGCTATCGCGGCGAGGTGGGCGTGCGCATGCGCGAGCTGACCAACTACGAGCAGCTGCATATGAGCCGCCGCGACCAACTCACAGGCAACCTCGCCGATATCGAGGAGATAGACCTCGCCGAAGCGATTAGCCGTCTCAAGCAATCAGAGCTGAGCTATCAAGCATCGTTGCAAGTGTTCACGCGCGTGCAGAGTGTGAATCTATTCGATTTCCTGCGCGGAGGTTAGAGCATGGAACTTGAAACCACACGATTCGGTACAATTAAAGTGCAAGCGGACGACCTCATCACCTTCGAGGACGGACTGGTGGGTCTGGGTCAGTATCGTCGTTTCGTCCTGATTCAGCATGATCGTGAGGGTCCCTTCTGGTGGCTCCAATCGGCGGAGGAGCCGAGTTTGGCGCTCCTGCTGATAGACCCGTGGTACTTCCGTCCCGACTACGAGGTAGAGTTGTCGGACGCTGAGGTCGAGCGGCTGCGACTGAGCGAGTCGACGCCGCGCGCGGTGCTAACGACGGTCTCCATACCGCCTGGCAAGCCGCACGCGATGACTTCGAACCTGCTCGCGCCGCTGGTGATAAATCTGGAGTTGCGCATAGGACGGCAGGTGATTTTAGATGACGAGCGCTACCAGACGCGCCATCCGATACTGCAGGAGCTGTGGCGCACCGCGCAAGCGACCGAAGCCGCAGGCTAATCGCGCACGCCAAGGAGGGCTACTTGTATGTTAGTGTTAACGCGCAAGGTCAACCAGAGCATTATGATTGGCGATGATATCGAGGTCATCGTGCTGGAGGTGCGCGGCGAGCAGGTACGGCTCGGCATCAAAGCGCCCCGCACGGTAACAGTGCATCGCCGTGAGATTTACGACGCCATCCAGCAAGAGAACCTGCTGGCGGCGCAGTCCAAACCGGAGGATGTACCTGTGCCTCCCAAGCAGGTGAAGAGCGCGTCGTAGCAGCTAAGGCTTGACCGTCGCCGACTCCAGCAGGGTGAGTTTCCCGCGCTCGGTGTCCAGCTCCGCCAGCACGCCATACGGCAGCGTCAGCGGGTCTAAGATGTGCCCAAACGGAAAGCCCGCCATCGATGGCTGCGGCAACGCGCCGAAGTAGTCGTCTAATAGCTCATCAGGCGTGAGTGTCGGCTCGCCCTCCTTGACATGCTTCTCCCAGCGCGTATCCTCGCTGAAGGCAATCCCCTTGCATACCTCCCACTTGCCCGCAAGTTTGAGGTGGTTGAGCATCGCATCGAGTCGGTAGGGCGGTTCGTCCACATCCTCAATCATAACAATCGCGTCGCGCGTATCCAGCTCGTAGGGGGTACCGATGGAATCCGCCATCAGGCACAGGCAGCCGCCTGTGAGACGCCCTTGCGCTTTGCCTGGTCGGATGGCGCGAAACGGCGCGTTCCAAGTGGGCAGCTCGCCCAGCGGCTCGGCGACCTCCAACGCCCGCCAGAAGACCGCCATCGCATGCTCAGGGATGGGGCGCGTCATGGTGATGGGCATCGGCGCATACAGCCCCACCAGCCCCACCTGACGCAGGAGCCACAGATGCAGCACCGTGATGTCGCTGTAGCCAATCAGGAGTTTCGGATTGTTTCGGAACACAGCAGGGTCTAAATAGGGAATGAGCCGCGCAGCGCCGTAGCCGCCGCGCGAGCATAGCACCGCGTCGACATCATCGCGGGCGAACATCGCCATCAAGTCGCGTGCGCGTTGCTCATCCGTACCTGCCAGATAGCCGCGCCGCGCCAGCGTATGCTCGCCGAGAACTATCTTATAGCCGCGCCGATAAAAAGGCTGCAATCCCTTCTCCAAGTCGTCGGGTTCAATCGCGCTTGAGGGCGACACCACACCCAGCGTCATGCCAGGCTGGATTGCTCGTGGTCGTAGCAGGTTCATAGCGCCTACAGTTCGCTGCGCAGGAGAGGAATCCTATCAGGAATGCGTCGTCATGTTGCCACGAGGTTTTCCCAACCTATCAGGAGGAACTCAAGGATAGGGTGCGCATCACTACTTTGATTTCGCCCCCCTGCCCAAAGGATGCAGGGAGTGAAGGTCAAACCGCCTGCACTCCCTGCCGTAAGCTTTAGGTGTTTGGCGTGCCGCCCGGAATGCCCGACAAATCGCACGGCAGCGTATAGGTGTCTACCTCGCCGCTGTTGGTGGGCGAGCGTCCGGGAATCTTTGCGTCGCGGCGATACCACTTCGCGTGCCCGTCCACAAAGTTGATATTGATGCCGTCTTTGTGGCGTGGGTCGCCAGGGAAGTTATCCCAGCCGAACGGTCCTGCAGGGCGCGGACAGCGCGGGTCAATCGGCGGGTCGCTCGCACGCTTATACACGGAGTCGTAGAACATCGTGGTGTTCACAGG
>CALGZO010000222.1 GCA_937934465.1 uncultured Fimbriimonadales bacterium
AACGTTTCTGCATCGCAAAGCCCACTCTCAACAAGGAGGCGATGGCGCAAGTCCCGACGCAGCGCACGCAATTTCGTGACGTCACCTGCGAGAGAGACGGCCTTCGCAACGTAGGTGTCGATGTTGTCGGTGCAAAGCTCTTGCAAGCCGAGCCGTGTCAGATGGGTAAAGCTGTGCCGTGATGCAAAGGTCGTTCCGTACTTCGCGACGACCGGAACGCCCATCAAGGCGCACTCAAGGGTCGTCACGCCCCCGCTGTACGGAAACGAATCAAGCGCAAGATCCGTCTCCGCAATCGCCTGGAGATGCTCGAGATGCTGGGTCTGGCCGAGCAAGGTGACGCGCGTTGTATCGATGCCGAACTCTTTCATCCGCATCAGGAGGCGAGCCCGATCATCCTCTCCAGACAAGCCCCGCGTTTTGATGACGAGGCGCGAGGAAGAAACAGCACGAAGAATGCGCGATGCTGCCTGGAGCCACGGGTCACTGAGCTTCTGCAAATTATTGAAGAAGCCGAACGTAATGAAACCGTTGCGGTCATGGGGTAGAGGTGTGAGGTCCGGGATTGGCTCCGGCGGCAAGTAGCAGATGTATGAGCCGGGAAGGCGTATGACCCGTTCAGTATAGAATGGCTCGAGCTCAAGCGGCACTTCCACCTCATCCGCAAGCATCGCCTCAATGCTGGGCAGCCCATAGCTATAAGCCTGCATCCCCACCCATTTGATCACGACAGGAGCAGGCTTGCGCACAACCAGACCCATCATCGAGTGCGCGCTATAGCCCTGGAGGTCGATGAGGAGATCGCAGCCGCGCAAGAGGATTTCCCGGCACGCCTCGTCCTCGCTTTTGCCGTCCAGCACCACATACTCGTCTGCAGCGAGACGAAACCGCGCCGTGAGCGGATCTGCGGCCCGCTCATGGGTCGAAAAACAGACGAGCGAAAAACGGGATTTGTCGAGAGCTTCAAAGGCGGGCAGGGTCAGCCAGCCAACCGGATGGCGACCAAACCCATTCGACAACAAGCCGATGCGGAGGCGTTCGCGCTCCTGCCGTGCAACGACAAAAGGGCAGCTGGGAAGCTGCGAGACGGCGTTGCGGATCGCATGCGCACGCTGGAGAAGCCGTGTTGCATCATCCGTGGCATAGGCCTCCAAGTTTATGACCATAGCGAGTTCAGAAAACGACTTCTCGCCGCCGCTTTGGTCGAAGGCAGCCAAGGCTTCCAGAGCTTCGCGATGCTCGCCCTGACGCGAGTGCAAGTACGCTTTGAGTGCAAACACCTGCGGGCGGTGCTCGTCGCTAAGCAACGGCAAAACTGAATCGATCGCAGCCAACGCCTCGCGCGCCCTGTCGAGATCGCGAAGAATGCCAATTCGTTTCAACCTCAGAGCGGTGTTAGCGGGTCGAAGCGCGCAGGCATGGTCGAGGAGATCGAGGGCTTCCGCCTTGGCCCCAGCCGCAGCCAAGGCTTCTGCTGCAGCATCGAGGATGCTTATGGGCGTGTCGTGCGCTTCTGCCAGAGCAGCCCGGAATGCCGATGCCGCACCCTGCGCATTGCCTGCATTGACAAGGAGCAGGCCGAGACACCAGGACTCGGCCAACTCCAGAGGCCGTTCAGCTTCAACAGACTGCAGAGCGGCAAGCATCTTTGCTTCGCGACCGAGGCGTCGCGCGAACCGGTGCGCGCGGAAGGCGGCCGGTGCGTGGTCGCCACAGGCGAGGGCGGCAAGGAAGGCTTCCTCGGCTGCGGCGACGTCGTAGGCAGCTTCCAACGCTTCGGCGAAAATGACCCAGGCCGCGCCCTGATCCGGCGCGAGGAGAACGGCCCGTTCAGCATCCCGTCGCGCGCTATCGACGGCACCACGCCGAAGCCGCGCCTCGGCCCGAATGGCGAGCAGGCGCGGTTCGTCTACGAACACGGTCAACCAGTGGTCGGCAATCGCTTCTGCTGCCTTAGTCCTGCCGTGTCCCAAGGCGGCATAGCCGAGGAAAGCAGCCGCATCCGGATTCGCCTCCTCCGCAAGCCATGCATCGGCAAGGCGTGCTGCGTCGTCCCATCGTTCCTCTTCAAGAAGCAGGGTCAGCTCGGCCTTACGATCGGTAATGGGGGGCGCGAGGGCAGTGATCGCATTCATGGCCGGCGCGCCACCACCAAAAGGCCATGGACCAGGTCTCCCCGATCCACCCGCAGCACGTCATCCTTCACTTCGAGGCTTTCCCAATCGGCAAGAAGACTCTCGACATAGCGGCGACTGTGCGCGAACCGACCGGTCGCCTGTTTCACCCAAGGCTCCGCGCCGTCATGCCGTTCGACGGAGAAGATGAATAGCCCGCCTGATTGCAGGACTCGCCGCACGTTCGCGATGGTGGAGGCAAGGTCGCCGAAGTAGCAAAACACGTCGGCTGCGATCGCCACGCGCCACGTCTCAACCTCGTTCTCGAGATAGGCCGTGAGCTCGGCAACGTCGAGGTCCGTGTAGATCCCTTTGGCCCGTGCCTGGTCGACCATGCCTTGCGACAGGTCGACGCCTTTCAGCCGTCCCTGCAGGCGATCGTGCAGAATAACGCCGATGAGCCCAGTGCCGCAGCCGAGATCGAGCACGTCGCCGACGGTCCCACCCTCCGCGAAGCCTGGCAGGTGCCGCTCCAGCGCCCGCAGGATCAGCCCAGGAACGCGGTAGCCAAGCGAAATCAGGCTTTGTTCGAAGCCGCCGGCATAGGAATCGAAGAGAGAGCGCACATACTCATCGGCGGCTCGGGATGCGTCGCGCGACCCAGCGACGTGGCGCAGAAACGCATCGTTGGGGTTGAGTTTGAAGGCTTTGTCGAACCAGCGCCGCGCCTCCTCATCCTCGTGCAGGGCGAGCGCAACCTCAGCAAGGCCAACGCAAACTTCAGCCGTATTGTGCAGGGCAGCGGGCAAGGCAAGAAGACGGGACCGCGCCTGTTCGAAACGA
>CALGZO010000223.1 GCA_937934465.1 uncultured Fimbriimonadales bacterium
CATCCTGCGCAAGGCACTCTACCAACGCAAGCGCAAGCACCGCGGCGTCCCCCGACGCTACAGCCTCTATGACATCGTGTGCGCTATCCGCTATGTCCTTACCACAGGCTGTGCGCGGGCGCAACTCCTCCACAACTATCATTTTCGGCGTTGGCAACAATCGGCAGCGTGGGCGTGTTTAGACTCTACACAGAAATTGTAACCTACTTGTCAGCTCAATCGAATCGATTGACAGAGCAATCATTA
Organism: uncultured Fimbriimonadales bacterium; assembly: GCA_937934465.1. Lineage (GTDB taxonomy): Bacteria > Armatimonadota > Fimbriimonadia > Fimbriimonadales > GBS-DC > GBS-DC. The sequence continues at coordinate 247 of CALGZO010000223.1, forward strand.
GATAGAATTGCTTCTGTATACGGTCCCTTTGCGTATATCGGGAACCGTAGGTCTCTGCATCAAGTAGTGCTTCGCGATGCTGAACGACTTCGGAACTGTCCGAGATCGCCAGAAGACAAGGAACCGAACGATTTAGCAGCTTGGTGGTTTGGGCAAAAGCTCTTAGCGTACATCTTGCTGGCGGTGTGAAGGAAGGGGGTATACTCTCCCTTGTATGAGCAGCTCAATCGGTCGCGAGGGATCGAGCAACCCGAACGAGGGGGCGCACCAACGCGCGAACAAGCCTGATAGGCACGATTGCCCCGAAAGGCGGCTACTGCTGCTGGAAGACCCAAAGCTCGAGAAATACCCTGCGGTCTTCTTGAAAGGTCTTCTCGATCAAGCACGCGAAGTGATATGTAAGCTGTTCGAGGGCGGAATTGAAAAACTTGGCATGTCAGACGATATCAAAGCTTTCACTGCCTCCATTGTGCGTGCAGAGGAGTTAGGCTCTTCTCATCTACTTGCGGACTATTATAAGACGATGTTTCTGTTTCAGCAATGGTTCCACAGCTCTTACCGCGCTCGGCAAGGAAAGGTTCTCGAACATCTGATGCGCTATGCTCTCGTAAAACGCGCGAGGGTAGATACTATCGTACTACCTCAGGATAGCAGGCTAAGGGAGTTTTTTCAACAACTGAAACCAGAGCCGTTTCAGATAGCGACAATCAAGGACATATTTCAGCTGCTGTACCCCAACCAGAATATCCAAGGAACTCTTGGGGACATAGACGCCTTTGCAGTTGTTGATGCGGTGAGTTGTAAGCGGGCAATTGCGATACAAATTCGCTCTCGTGATGACACAGGTGGAGCAACCGCTAAGGGTTCTCTCGTAGATTTCTTGAAAAAGCTGATCAATTTCGGCGTCCCGCAGCTTGAAACACTGTACCTAATCGGCGTTTGGGATAAGCAAAGCATAACTCAAAAAAAGACAACAATTAACAAAGTATTGGATGCTCTGGAAATAGGGGGGAAGAAAAGTGAAGAGGAACAGAGAAAACGAGAAAGTGCTTCCGAAATGCTTGATAAGGGTAAAAGATATAAACTTAAGGATCGGATTTATTTGCAGCTGCGGTATGGTCTCGAAGATATCCAGCATGCAATCGACGATTGGGTTAATGCGAATAGTCTCGCCTCTGCGCCGAATCTGGAAGATTTGGCGCGCGATTTTATTTGCTGGGATGACTTTTGGATCGCTTACGCTATAGCAACCATAGAAATACACAACAAGAGTCTGACAGGAAGAAGCAATATCGTGGAGCTGGTCAGCCTGCTGGAAAACAGAAGTGAGATTTGCGCGCGACTTACCCACAACCCAGAAACGATAGAAACCATTCACAGAGATATCGAACAGCTGGCAAAAGATATCGTAGCAATCTGGAATAAACCCGTCCATCCGTTCACAGCCCCACGAGACATATTTCTGTATGTCCGAGACATGCTTTATCTGTATGCTATCTACAAAGACACGAAGAAGACGACTATCTCAACATACACGGAGGATTCTGATGGAGCGCATTAGCATGGATCGGCTGCCCGATTTCTCGGATGAAATTGCCTCTATGGTGCGCGAGCGGCGCAGCTGGGCGTATCAAGCAGGGCTATTCGACGCGCCCCAATTTCTGTCCCCCTCCCCGAGCGATTCGGATGCGCATCAGGCAGTTCCTGTAAGCTTTAGAGAGATTGTATCGGAAATCCAGGATACGAGCTATCTCACACACGGGATTTTCTACTATCCTGCCAAGTTCATTCCCCATGTACCGTACTACTGCGTGCGCCATTTCTGTTCTGAAGGTGAATGGGTGATCGACCCGTTTGCTGGCTCTGGAACTGTAGGATTGGAAGCCGTGCTGGCGCGGCGCAACGCCATCCTCATCGACATCAATCCACTCCTGAAGCATATTGCCGAGTTGAAAATCAACTTCCGACGGGTCGATGTGGATGAAGCGACGCTATTCAAACGCATCCAAGCGATGCTGGGTTCAAGCGACGAGTTTGAACCTGCGTGGTCTAACCTCGATTATTGGTACCCACCAGAGATACTCGCTGTTTTGAAGCGCTACTGGGGCTGGTTTCACAAAAATTCTTCGGATGTCTACGCGCAGATTATCGCGTGCAGCCTGCTTCGCGCGAGCCGTCGCTTCTCGTGGGCGGAACACAAAGCCCCCAAACTCTTTCGGTCGCGCATGAAACTAAGAGATATCGAACAGCTTCTTCAGACGGATTGGCAAGCTGCTTTGAATGGGTTTATTTGGGAACGCGCCGTCGATGTGTTGCGTCGCGTGCGCAGTTTGGCGCATCTCACCCACCGCCACTCCTGCCGCGCCCTAGCGATAGCAGGCGTAGACTCCGCATCGGTGGACTTGACCGATCTCCCTGAAGTCGGTCTGCTCGTTACTTCGCCGCCCTACATGCAGGCACAAGAATATATTCGCACCTTCAAGCTGGACTTATTCTGGCTTGGGTACTCGGAAGAGACTGTGAAGCGAATCGCTCAGCTGGAAATCCCCTACCGCAAGGCGCCCCAACAGTTCCACTCGCCCACTTACAGCCAAATCTATGGGCAGGTTGAGCGTGCCGACCTAAGGGATCTCATGAATGCCTACTTCTACTACACCACCCGCGCGCTGCAGAACGCTGCCACCAAGCTCAAAGTGGGCGGCTTCATGTGCGTCTTTGTGGGCAACCCAAAGATGGACGGAATAGAGATACCCACTTGGCGAATCATTGCGGAACATTTTGAGAAGCTTGGGTTCCAGATGTACGGGGTATATGAGGACGCTATCAAGAATCGTCAACTCTTTCGCGGGCGGCGCAACAAGAACCCGGAGGGCATGCCCTCTGAATTCTTGTTGGTAATGCGCCGTGAGGGGTAGCCCCCTGTCAGGTATACTATCTATCGTATGAGCAGCTCAATCGGTCGCGAGGTGTTGCAGGTTCCTGTCGAGGAGGAGATGAAACGCTCTTACCTCGACTATGCGATGAGCGTGATTATCGCCCGTGCGCTGCCCGATGTGCGCGACGGTCTCAAGCCCGTGCAGAGGCGCATTCTCTATGTGATGCGCGAACTCGGCTTGACCCCCGACTCGCAACACACCAAGTCCGCCAAAGTGTGCGGCGAGACGACGGCGAACTACCACCCGCACGGGCAGGAGGTGGTCTACCCGACGCTGGTGCGCATGGCGCAGGATTTCAACATGCGCTACCCGCTGGTGGACGGACAGGGCAACTTCGGCAGCGTGGACGGCGACCCTCCCGCTGCCATGCGCTACACCGAAGTGCGCCTCACCCCCATCGCGATGGAGATGCTCGCCGATATCGACAAAGAGACCGTTGACTGGATGCCCAACTATCTGCAGAGCGCGGAGGAGCCGACCGTGCTGCCCGCGCGGTTCCCCAACCTGCTGTGCAACGGCGGCAGCGGCATCGCCGTCGGTATGGCGACCAACATCCCGCCCCACAACCTCGGCGAAGTGGTGGACGCACTCATCTACCGTCTCGAACACCCCAACTGCACCCTCGAACCCATCCTGAAGCTGCTGCCGGGTCCCGATTTCCCCACGGGCGGTCTCATCTTGGGCACGAAAGGCATCCGCCAAGCCTATGAAACGGGGCGCGGCAGCATCGTAATGCAAGCTAAGACGCAAATCGAGCCACTTGACGGGGGCAAAAGCGCGATTGTGATTACCGAGCTGCCCTACCAAGTGAGCAAAGCCCGCCTGATCGAGCAGATTGCCGCGCTGGTGAAAGCGGGCAAGCTGGACGGCATCACCGACCTCGCCGACTACTCCGACCGCACGGGCATGCGCGTGGTGATCGAGCTGCGCCGCGATGTGAATCCGAACCGCATGCTCAACAGCCTGCTCAAGCACACGCAGATGCGTACCACCTTCGGCGTCATCCTGCTCGCGCTGGTGGACAATGTGCCCCGTGTGATGAGCCTGCTCGACCTGCTGGATCACTACTTAGAGCATCGGCGCATCGTGATTGAGCGGCGCACGCGCTATGAACTCTACCGCGCCAAGTCGCGTGCGCACATCTTGGAAGGGCTACAGATTGCGCTGAACTTCCTCGACGAGATTATTCGCATCATCCGTCAGTCGGAGACCGCCGAAGTCGCGCGGCGCACGATGATTCAACGCTTCGGGCTGACCGTGCTGCAGGCGGACGCTATTCTCAACACGCAACTGCGCCAACTCGCGCGATTAGAGCAAGAGAAAATCGCCGAGGAGTATCGCGGGCTGCTGCGCGAAATCACGAGGCTGGAACATATCCTTGAAGACCCGAAGCAGGTGCAGGCGATTATCAAGGACGACCTGCGCACGCTCAAAGAGAAGTTCGGCGACGCGCGGCGCACGCGCATCATCGCCCGCGAAGCCGAAGACATCTCGGAAGAGGAGCTCATCCCCGAAGAGGAGACGCTGGTGCTGATTACGCGCGATGGCTACATCAAGCGCGTGTCGATGGACGCCTACCGCTCGCAGCGGCGCGGCGGCAAGGGAGTGATTGCCACCACCGCTCGCGAGGAAGACGAGGTGGAACACCTGTTCCAAGTCAGCACGCACCACTATATCCTGTTCTTCACCGATCGGGGGCGCGTGTACCGCCTCAAGGCGTATGAGATCCCCGAAACCTCGCGTCAGGCGCGCGGCGCGGCGGTCATCAACTACATCAACATCCAATCCGACGAGAAGGTGACGGCGACGGTCTCCGTGCGCGATTTCGACGCGCCGGGCTACCTCACGATGATTACACGCAAGGGCGAAATCAAGCGCACTGCGCTCAGCGAGTTCGCCAACCTGCGCAGCAACGGCTTGAACGCTTTTGACTTGGAGCCGGGCGACGCGCTTGGCTGGGTGCTGCACACCTCAGGCAAGGACGATGTGCTGCTGGTCACCAAGGCGGGGCTGGCAATCCGCTTCCCTGAGACCGATGTGCCTGTCCGCAGCCGAACGGCGGGCGGCGTGAAGGCAATCACGCTGGGCAAGGATGACGCGCTGGTCTCGGCGTGTCGCGTGCAGCCCGACGCGCTGCTGCTGGTCGTCTCCGAGAATGGCTTCGGCAAATGCACGCCGCTCAAGGAGTATCGCGTGCAGTCGCGCGGGGGCAAGGGCATCTTCACGATGAATGTCACGCGCAAGACGGGCAGTGTGGTCGCCGCCGAGGTGGTGGAAAAGGACGACAAGGTGATTTTGGTGACGGCGAACGGCAAAGGCATTCGGTTGCGCGTGGCGGATTTGCGCATCACGGGGCGTATCGCGCAGGGCGTGAAGCTGATTGACCTTGCCGAGGGCGACACGGTGGCGGCGATTACACGCATCGTGCTGGGCAAACGCTTGCAGGAAGTGGAAGCCGGGCGCGACGGGCAAGCAACTTAGGAATCGGGTAGCAGGAGCGTCGCGCTTCCTGCCGAATCGCGATGATGTTATGCACACGGTGTTTGGCTGGAGTGTTTCGACAGTTGCGCTGGCGTTGATGCTTGTCGGCGCGGTTAGGGTATCGCAGGATGCGCCCGCTTCGCCTACTGCGGAACTACCCAAAGTACGCGGCGATTGCCAGAGCTGCCATCCGCACGAGGCGCGTGATTGGGCGCAGTCGCGCCACGCGGCGGCTTGGGAAAGCGAGACCTTCGGGCAGACCTCGCGCAACCGCACGCTGAAGATGTGCCTGCCTTGCCACGCGCCAGAACCCCTGTTGGTGAAAGGCTTCGGTGAACACCCCACTCTGCGCGAGGCAGACCGCGCCCACGGCATCGACTGCATCAGCTGCCACCAGGACGCCAACGGCGCGTATCACGGCACGCTGGGCACGCAAACGGAGGCGCATCCCACCGTGAAAAACGAGCAGTTCGGCACGGTCGAGATGTGCGCCACCTGCCACGAGATTTTCGGCACGGTAGACTGGTACAGGCAGAGCGAGTGGGGCAAAGACCCCCACGGGTGCGTGAACTGCCACATGCCTGTGGTGGAGCGTCCCATTGCGACGGGGGATGGGCTGCCCGCTCGCAAGGCACGGGTGCATCGGTTCGAAGGCGCTACCCCTGCGATGTTTCAAAAAGGCGTCAAGATGTCCCATGAGCGCCGCGACGACTACCTACAGATTAAGCTGGAGAGCTTCGAGTTGGGGCACACCGTGCCAACAGGGCCGGAGTATGTGGTGGTGATTGTAGAAGCGCGGTTTCTGCAGGGCGATGCGGAGGTGGGTAAGCACCAGACGCTGCTGGCGGATAATGTGGCGATTGACGGGAACGACACGCGCCTCAAACCTGGCGAGCGCAGGGTCATCCGTGCCCCGATTCCTCAGGGTGCGACCGCGGCAGTGGTGCGGGTGCTGCACAAACGCAACCGCGACTTGCCCGATGAGCAGGCGCGGGTGTTGTACGAGGCGAAGGTGAGCCTGTGAGCGCGTGGCGTGTTCTGGGATGGCTGGGCGTGGGGTTAGCATGCAGCCCGCTATATGCCGACCGCCTGATTGAAATCCCCACGGGGAAACTCCTCTACCCAGAGCGTCTGGCTATCGAGGCGGGTTTCTTTCAGGGGAACCCCGTGCGCGAGCGGGCATTTGTGAGCTTCCGAATCGGGGATATGCTGGAGGTGCAGGGCGCGCGCACAGGGTTCGATAACCGCCTTGAGGTCTATGGGCTACAGTACACGCTCTACCCCGAAATACCGGGTTATGCGCCGGGTGTTTCGGTCGGGGTTTGGGATGTGTTTGCGCGCACGGCGCAGGGCAGGGGCTACTTTGTGGCGGTGTCGTATGGGATCGCCGCGTTGGGTCAGACGCCGTTAGACCACGATTTGCGGGTGCATTTGGGCTTCGGCTGGGGTGGCATGCCGAGTTTCTTTGTCGGCTTCGATATCCCTCTGACGAACCAACTTTTCCTGCGGGCGGAGCATACTGGGCGGCATATCAATGCCGCGCTGGCGTGGCGCTTGGGCAACGAGGTCGAGGTGCGTGGGGCGGTGGTTCGCGGCTACACCAGTTGGAGTATCATGTTTCGGCTATGGGCGGAATGAGGGAGGAGGGCGCGGCGCATCCGCGCTGGGTCGAGGTGGCGTCGGTGTCGGGCTGGGCGCGCTGGAGCCATGCCCTGCTACTGTTGGGGGTGCTGGTAATGTTTGGCTTGGGGCTGTATCTCACGCCGAACCCCGCGGGACACGGCACGCACCAGCAGCTGGGGCTACCGCCGTGCGCGATCTACTTTCTTACGGGGCGCCCGTGCCCCTCGTGTGGCTTGACGACCAGCGTGAGCGCGATTTTGCACGGGCAGTTCGCGCTGGCGTGGCGGGCGAATCCGATTGGCTATCTGATCGTGGCGGTGGCGGCAATAGTGGGGGTGAACAGCTGCTTTGCGCTGGCGACAGGGCGCACCCTTCGAATCGATCTTAACCGCTTCCACCTTATCTTGCTCGGATTGCTCTCGGTGTGGCTGATTCACGGGGTGGTGCGCTTCATTCTGGCGTAAGGGCTGGCGGAGCGGGTGGGATTCGAACCCACGAGACCCCTCATCGGAGCCTACACGATTTCCAGTCGTGTCCCTTCAGCCGCTCGGGCACCGCTCCCTGAAACCTGATTATACCCTGCGCGTCTGTGTATGTAGAGCGGAATGCGTCGTCCCCCGACTCTTTTGGGTACACTGGGTATACTAACAGCGCAATCGCTGCCGAAGCAGTTTCTATGGAGGGAGATCTTGGAGGCGAAGGGCTTTTTAGGACGGTTGCAGCGTATTCCCCCCCAGCGTTGGGCGGAGTTTTTGCGTTCGGTGTTCACGGATATTTTTTTGGTATCAGCGGCGCTGGCGGCTTCTGTGGGGCTGGCGCGCGACTTTGACTACACGGCGCACGACTGGCAGCTGCTGGGATGGCTATCGCCTCTTTTGGCGTTGGCGGGCGTCGCGGGGCTGTGGCTGCAGGGCTTGTATCGCATCCACAGCCGCTACGCAGGGATTACAGACCTGTTTCGCTTGCTGAAGGTGAGCGTCGGTCTCAGCGCGGCGGCGCTGATGGGGTTGTTAGTCGGCGCGTACTACGGTGAACGCTCGTTCATGTGGGCGGAGTGGGTGCTGTTCACCGTTTTGGCGGGCGGCGCGATTACCTTCCCGCGTATCGGACGCCGCCTGTACGATTGGTATCTGGCGTACGCGCGGAACGGTAAACCCAGCCGACGCGCGATTGTGGTGGGCGGCGGCGACACGGGCGAGGTGGTAATGCGCGAAACGCGCCGCACGCCCCACGCTGAGGTGCAAATCGTGGGCTTCGTGGACGACGACCCCCAAAAACAGGTCATCCACATCCACGGCTACCCATGCTTGGGCGCAACCGACGACCTGCCCAGACTTATTGAGCAATACGGCGTCAACGATGTGATTATCGCCATCTCGTCTGCTCAGGGCGAGGTGGTGCGACGGATTTTCCATCTCTGTCTTAAGACCAATGCCCGCGTGCGGATTGTGCCGCCCTTCCAGCCTGCGTCGGTGCAAGAGTTCCAGCTCGAGCAAATCCGCGAGGTGAACATCGAGGATTTACTGCGCCGCGCGCCTGTGCAGTTCGACCTCAAGCCTTTGGCAGACTATGTGGCGGGCGAGCGCGTGCTGATTACAGGCGCGGGCGGCTCCATCGGCAGCGAACTCGCACGCCAAATCGCCGAGTTCGGTCCAGCATGCCTCATCCTACTGGGTAAGGGCGAGAACAGCATCTACCAGATTGAGCAGTATCTGCGCTGCAACTACAACTTGAAGCCAGAGTGCGTGATTGCGGATGTGCGCGACGCCGCCCGTATCGAGGCGGTGTTCCGACGCCATCAGCCGACGCTGGTGTTCCACGCCGCAGCCCATAAACATGTGCCTCTGATGGAAGCGAATACTGTGGAAGCCATCAAAAATAATGTCTTGGGCACTTGGGTGATGGCGCAGGCTGCACATCGGCACGGCGTGCGCAAATTTGTCTATGTGTCTACCGACAAGGCGGTCAATCCTGCCAGCATCATGGGCGCGACCAAGCGTGTCGGCGAAATGATTATTGGCGCGTTCGCGCGTCAAAGCAAGACCGAGTTCGCGATTGTGCGCTTCGGGAATGTGTTGGGTAGCCGCGGGAGCCTCGTGCCTACCCTCCAAGCGCAAATCGAACGCGGCGGTCCCGTGCTCATTACCCACCCCGAAATGCAACGCTACTTCATGAGCATCCACGAAGCTGTTCACCTCATCCTACGCGCAGGTTCGTTCAACAGTCGCGGCGACATCTACATCCTCGATATGGGCGAGCCAATCAAAATCGTCGAGATGGCGCGCGACTTAATCCGCCTGTGCGGACTGGTACCCGATGAGGATATCGAAATCGTCTTTACTGGGGTGCGACCGGGCGAAAAACTGCACGAACAGCTCTATTACGACGCCGAAGTGCTGGAAGAGACGCCCAACCCCAAGATTAAGCGCGTGCGCAACACGGAGTCGCCCGAATGGGGCTGGCTTCAGTGCCAACTGGAGTCTCTGCTTGAACTCTGCGAGAAAGAGCAACCTGACAAGGCGCGCGTGCTATTGATGGAGTTAGCGACTGGCAAGCTGGCGGCTCACGCACAGGGGGGCGGTTCGTAGTTGAGGCGCTGGAGCTGGATAGCAAGCGGTCTGATGCTGTGCGTGGCGGCGACGCAACAGCTGCCCCCGCGCGACGACCCGCTCTACGACCTACAAGCGTGCTTGCAACCCACGCCGTATACGCTGATTCGCGCGCCGCGCAGCGCCGACGAGTTGCTCGGACAACGCTCAAACGACACCCGCGCCGAAGCGCAAATCGCTCGCTGGAAGCTGGGCGACGCGCCCGCGCTGCCTTCCAACGCGCTATTCATCCAAGCCGAGCTGCAAGGCTTTCTGTACCCCGAACGGAGCGACTGGCGTGCGCCGACAGGAGCCTATCGAATCGTGGGCGTGTGGACGGTGAGTGAGCAGGCGTTGTTGGAACTGGTTCTCAGCGACGCTCGCCGTCGCGACTCCAGCGCGTTCGATACCGTTCCCTATGCACGGTTCACTTTCCAGACAGGCGAGTGGCGTTGGCAAGTGGGCTACGCTAACCTGCGCTGGCTGGGCGGCTACAGCGGCGGCATGCTGGTCAACGATGAATCGCCCCCCGTGCCCCACGCTGGCGTGCAGTTCCCGCTGCGTATCCCCCTGTTGGGCAAATGGCAGTTCGAGCAGTTCCTCAGCGCGTTCGAGCAGGACGGGCAGACCACTTGGTGGAGCGCGCGGCGCATCGAGCGCGATTTCGGCAATCGGTGGACGCTGTCGCTTGCAGAGGCGTTCAAAGCGTTGGAGCTGCCCGGCGCAGCGGCAAGCCAAATCGCGCCCTACTACCTCTATCAAAAGTGGTACAGCGACGCGCGGCGAGGCTCAGGCTGGTTCAACTACCTCGCGGAGGTGGGCGTGGTCTACAAACCCGACGCGCAGCAACGCTACTACCTCTTCTGGCTGATGGACGATTTGCGCGCGCCCACCGCCTTGGGCGGTTCGTCCATCACGCCGCGCAAAGTCGCCGTGTTGGTGGGCGCGCGGCTCCATCCCGCGCCGAACACGCGCCTGATTCTCGAACTCGTGCGCTCCGACGGCACGCGCACGGGCGGCGTCTACGACAGTTCAGGGCACGAGCCGCGCTACGCCTACTTCTACAAAGGACTGCCTATGGGGCACCCTGTGGGGGCGAACCGCATCGCGCTCTACACCCGCGCCGAACACGAGAACGGGCGCTGGTTGCTCGCCGCCGATTATGCGTCGCTGCGCCGATTCCATCAGTATCGCCCCGGCGTGCGCGGCTACACGCTGGAGCTACTGGTGGGCTATCAAATCGCGGAACGCAGCCTGCTGTGCGTGCGCTACCGCGCGAGTTCCCTGCGCGACAGCGGCGCACCCGACACCCGTGCGGGCTGGTATCTGCAGGCAATCACGCAGTTTTAGGTATCCTTGAGCAGCTATGCGACGAGTGGACGGCAGAACGGCGAACGAGTTGCGCGCTCTACATTTAGAGCCAGGGTTCCACCCCTACGCGGAAGGGTCGTGCCTGATTAGCATGGGCAATACGCGCGTGATTATCACGGCGACAGTGGAAGACAAGACGCCGCCGTTCCTGAAAGGCACGGGCAGCGGCTGGGTCACCGCCGAATACAGCATGCTACCCCGTGCTGGCAAGCAGCGCAGCCAGCGCGAAATCAGCCGCGGCGCACCCACAGGACGCACGATGGAAATCCAACGGCTCATCGGACGCGCCGTCCGCGCCGTTGTGGACCTCTCCCAACTGGGCGAGCGCACCATCACGCTGGACTGCGATGTGATTCAAGCCGACGGCGGCACACGCACCGCCTGCATCACGGGAGGGTTCGTGGCGTTCGCGCAGGCGTGTCAGTGGATGATTAAACAGGGCTACATCAATCGGCTGCCGTTCCAAGAGCGCGTGGCTGCCGTCAGCGTCGGCGTCGTGCGCAACGAGGAGCTGTTAGACCTGTGCTACGAGGAAGATGTGCAAGCCGCCGTCGATATGAACATCGTCATGACCGATCGGGGACGGTTCGTGGAGGTGCAGGGCACAGCCGAGAGCGCGCCCTTCTCGCGCGACCGCCTGAATCGGCTGATTGACCTTGCGCAGGGCGGGCTGCAACAGATTTTCCAGCAGCAAGCGCAAGCCATCGAGGCAATCCTCAATAAGTAATATGCCAGCACAACGCATCGTTTCGCTCGCGCCCTCCATTACCGAGATTCTGTTCGCGCTGGGACTGGAACCGCGCGTCGTGGGCGTTACCGAAGTGTGCGACTATCCCCCAGAAGCGCGGCGCAAACCGAAGGTGGGCGACTACCAAATCAGCCCCGAAAAGGTGGTCGCACAGAAGCCCGACTTGGTGGTCGCACACGATGTTCTCAACGCTCGCGTTATCCCCGTGCTGAAACGGTTGGGGTTGCAAGTCCTGAGCGCGAACCCCAACGAGTTCCGTAAGCTCTATGCGTTTCTGCGCGATATTGGACGCGCCACAGGCTCCGAAGCGGCAGCGACGCGCATCGTCCGCGCGATGCAGGCGCGTGTGGCGCGTGTGCAACGCCGTGCGCCGAGTCGCCCGCCGCGTACACTCTTTTTAATTAGCGCGGAGCCGATTTGGGCGTCTGGGCGCGACACTTTGGCGCACGAAATGATTACCCTCGCAGGCGGGCGGAACCTGATGGCGCAGGCGTTCAGCAACTACAAAGCCGTGAGCATCGAGTCGGCGTTGGGCGGCGCGCCTGAACTAATCCTGCTGGCGGGTCCGACCCCTGAAGCAATCATGAACCATTCGCGTTGGCAGCGCACGCCTGCCGTGCGCCGTCGCCATGTCTACGCGCTGAACCCCGACCTCGTGCTGCGCGAGACGCCACGCTCGGTGGACGGACTCGAACAGATTGCTCAGTGCGTGCGCCGAGCAGGGGGTTGAATTCTTAGCCACACTAAGGGTATTATCTACAAGGAATGGAAACGACGACGATTAGCACGGAGATGGAGACGACGCAGGCGGCTATCGCAACGCCTGAAACGGACGGGTTTGTGGCGATTAACTACATCACCTGCAAACCGGAGTATCGTGAGCGGTTCGAGCATCTGTTCAAAACGCGCGCCCGCGCGATTGATCGGTTGCCTGGCTTTCGCGGCATGTATGTGCTGCGCCCGCACTGCGAGGGCGACGCCTATCTGGTGGTGAGCCACTGGGACACTGAGGCGCACTTCAAAGCCTGGCTGCAATCGCCAGAGTTTCTGGAGGGGCACAAGCGCGGTTTTGAGGACATTCGTGAGGCGAAAGCGCGCGGCGAGGAGCCGCCGATGCGCTCCGACTTCCGTACCTACGAAGTGGTCGCCCGCTAAATCGCCGCCCCGCGAGACTTTTCGCGACGATTGCCGTCTCAAGCAGCAGGAGACGAGCAATCGTCGCAGAACCATATCAGGTAGAATTGCAAAAACCGCCGTCGCAGCGGCAGGAGACTCCGCGCCGCTGCCGAAATGGGCGGTGGTTAGGAGAACTGTATGGCGAAACAACCGAGCGTTGCAGTGGGAATCGATTTGGGCAGCCGCTTCATCAAGATAGCGGAGGTGCGCGCAGGGCGTCCGCCCGTAGTCGCCAACATCGGCATCGCGCCCACCCCCGAAGGCGCGATCGACAGTTCAGGCGTTCTCGATAAAGCAGCGGTCGCGGCTACCGTGAAGAAACTGCTGTCGGAAACAGGCGTCTCCACCAAACAGGCGGCGTTTGCTTTAGCTGGACAGAACTCCGTCGTGGTGCGCGTGCTGGAAGTGCCCAAAATGAACCCTGCGGAGCTGCGTCAGCACATGGACTGGGAAATCGGGCGCAACATCCCGTTCGCCGATACGCGCGTGCAGACCGCCTATGAGGTCGTGCGCCGCCCGAACGCCAATCCGAACGCCGACAATATGGAGGTCGTACTGGCAGTCGCCCAGCAAGACGCTGTCGACAGCCTCGTAGACATCGCCGATAAGGTGGGGCTGGAACCCTACGCAATCGATGTGGAGCCGCTGGCGCTCGCGCGGAGCCTGTTGCTCACCCAATCCGACTTGCTCAACCAAAATGTGGCGGTCGTGAATCTCGGCGCGGAATCGACCTCCATCGACATCTACAGTCAGGGGACGCTGAGTTTCCCGCGCATCCTGCCGACAGGCGGCAATATGCTCACCCGCGCCATCGCCGAACGCTTGATGATTCAGGAAGCGGAAGCCGAGCAACTCAAAGCGCAGATGGCGGAAGTGCTGATGGATCAAATCCCGCAAGCGACTTCGCCGTTCAGCGTGCCTGGTGCGCCGACGGGCGGCTTCTACACGCCCGGATTCCCCAGCGAGCCGACGCTGCCGCCTGAGCCGTCGCCGTTTATGACGCCCGGTTCGTTTACCGCCTCCGAAGAGCCTCAGGCCGACATCCCACCTTCGCCCTTCGCGGTTCCAAGCGAACCTGAACCTGAGGCTGAACCCGCGCTCCCTGCACAGTCGCCCACCGACCCGCGCAAAACGGAAATCTTTTTAGCAATCTACCCGCTGCTGGAAGAGCTTGTCGGCGAAATCCGACGCTCTATCGAATACTTCCGCAGCCGCAATGTGGACGCCGATGTGCAACAAATCCTGCTTACAGGAGGCGGCGCGATTATGCCCAATCTTGACCAGTTCATCGCCTCAGCGGTAGGAATTCCGACGGTGGTCGGGAATCCGTTCAAAGGCGTGCAGCTCAGCGTCAAGCGGCACGGACCTGAATATGTCGCTGCGAATGCGCACCTGATGGCGGTCGCCGTCGGGATGGGCTTACACATCAGTTTCTAAGGGAGGCATCACGGATGAAGCTGAATCTGGTTCCCGATTATGTACGCCAGCGAAAAGTCAATAAGCAGATTATCGCGTTGCTCGTGGTACTGTTTCTGGTTGTCAACGCGGCGATGGCGTTCTGGATGGTGAGCGCGCAGGCGAGGTTGCGCGACCTGCAGGCGCAACGCAGCGAGCTGGAGACGCGCGCCCAACAGGTAGACAGCCTCTACAACCGCGCGAACCAGCTCATCGACTCGGCGGCGATAGCGTTGGGTAAAGCCGAGTGGGTCAAGCGCGTGCAGCAGCACAACTTGAAGTACCCTGAACTCTACAGCGAAGTGAGCCGCTACACCTCCCCGCGCGTGCGCTACGCTTCTATGCAAGTCGCGCAGGGGAACCAGTTGCAGCTATCGGGCTTTACCAAAGGCATTCGCGAGCTGGGGCTGTATCTACAGACGATGTATAACTGTCCCCTCTTCACAGCCGTGAGCCTCACTTCCGCGTCGTTGCCGGGCTTCCCCGCAGGCGGCGGCGCGCAGGGCATGGG
>CALGZO010000224.1 GCA_937934465.1 uncultured Fimbriimonadales bacterium
CCCTTGCGCTTTTAGTCTTAAGTAGGGTATAATAGAGCAACTACCTTCGGGTAGGCTCTTGTACCAACTTCATAGGAGGTTATAGCTATGCACAGACGGAAGGGCTTTACGCTGATTGAGTTGCTGGTCGTTATAGCGATCATCGCCATCTTGGCGGCGATCCTGTTCCCCGTGTTTGCAGAGGCGCGTGAAAACGCCCGCAAGACCCAGTGCTTGAGCAATATGAAGCAGTTGATGACTGGCTTCCAGATGTACAACACCGACTACGAGCAAATGCCCTATTATCTGTGGTACAACCGTGGCGACGGCATCTGGATTAGCTGGATGGAGATGATTAACCCGTATCTGAAGAATCAGGACATCTTCCTGTGCCCCAGCGCGCCGCGCAACCGCGAAGCGTACACGACTGGCTGTACAGGCGCGCCTGCGCGTGTCGTGTCCAACTACACTTGGATGGCATGGGGCTACTTCGAGTACTGGAACTGGTTTGGGACGACAATGTTCGCAGGTTTTCCAGTGCCTTGCAAGAGCACGGATGTCATTCCCGCAGGCAACCCCTGCCCTAATAACTGTCCCTCGAACCGCCCCTGGACTGCCTGCGAGACGATGGACCGCGTGGCAGCGCCCGCTAACTCCGCTCTGTTGATTGAGGGCTGGTTCGTGTCCTACTTCACGCCGCTGGCGGAGCAGACCACCAAGTTCGGCAGCGCATGCTCGACGGGAATGGACCCTGACGAGAACAATCGCAACATCAACCGCCACCGCAAGGGCGGCAATGTCGGGTTCGTCGATGGGCACGCACGCTGGATGCCAAACCGAATGCTCCACCGCGATAACAGCCTGCAGTACAACTATGGGGGTGCGAACTACCCGCTGGGACGCTACTTCCAAGTGCGCAACTAAGCTGGAGGCTACTTCTGATGACCCGAAAACTGTTGAACTTGGGATTGGCTATTATTGTAGCGCTGACCTTCGCGGCATGCGGTCAGAGCGAGCAGGTGGAAGAGCCGCAGACTCAGCAACCGCCTGCAACCGCTCCTGGAGGCGAGCAGGGTAGCGGACAGGCGATGCCCACTTCACCTGGCGAGCTGCCGCCGCCGCCACGCTAAGCCGTCAAAACCCGCGCGCGGGCTGTTCACAAGACAGCCTGCGCGCCCCACTACACCCCCCTTGCATTCCCCCGAATCCTGCTGGGTATAATTCTTTCGCGCATTTCGCGCACATCACAACACAGAGGAGGTTAACATGAAGAAGTGGATTCTGTTCGGTCTGTCGCTGTTGGCGCTGACCGCGTCGCTGGCGTTGAGCGCGTGCGGTTCGCAGGATCAGGGCGGCGGCGCAGAGACGACCACTCCGTCTGCGGAGACGAGCGGCGCGTCAGCGGCTCCTGCTCAGCCGGGCGAAACGGGCGGCGCGGGTACTGAAGGCGGCAACGCGCCTGCCGAGCTTGGTACGGGCGGCGGTCAATAAGGCGACCACGCTTCACCGCGAGAGAGGGAGGGAAGATAAGTGCTTCTTCCCTCCTTTTTATTTAATCGGTACCCTGCGCAATCGCGCGTACAGCCTCTACAATCGCGCGTGCGCTAATCCCATACGCTTCCAGCAGCGTTTCAGGCTTACCCGAGCGGGGTATCTCGCGCACAGCTAACGCATGCACACGAATCCCGTAGCCGTTCACCGCCGCCGCGACCGCCTCGCCTATCCCGCCCTCAGGGTAGTGATCCTCGACCGTGATGATGACGCCGTTCGTCTGCTGCCCGCAGCGCACCAGCGTCGGCGCGTCCAGCGGCTTCACCGAGTAGAGATCGACCACGCGAATAGCGACGCCCTCCTGCTGGAGCAGCTCGTAGGCTTTGAGCGCTTCGTGGAGCGTGACGCCTGCGCCCACCACCGTGACCACATCGTCGGGCGACTCGCGCAGGATTTTGCAGCCGCCGATGGGGAACGCCTCGTCGCTGGCGTACAGCACGGGCGTCTTGGGGCGCGTGGTGCGGAGGTAGGCAATCCCATAGTACCGCGCCGCCTGCTCCACCAACTTCACAGTGGAGGTTGCATCGGAGGGGTACAGCACCACCGAGTTGGGGATAGCGCGGAACATCGCGAGGTCTTCCAGCCCCATCTGCGAGGGACCGTCCTCGCCGATGGAGACGCCCGCGTGCGAACCGCAGAACTTCACATTCGCGTTGCCAATCGCCGCCATGCGAATGAAATCGAACGCGCGTGTCAAAAAGCATGCGAAGCTGGAGGCGAAGGGGATTTTCCCACACTCTGCGACGCCCACCGCCGCGCCCACCATCTGCTGCTCGGCAATAAAACACTCCACGAACCGCTCGGGGAACGCCTTCAGGAACTTCTCGGAGAAGGTGGAGTTCTTCACATCCCCATCGAGGGCGTAGATTCGGGCGTCGGCATGTCCCAACGCTGTCAGCGCGTCGCCGTACGCCTCGCGCGTGGCGACCTGTGCGCCGATTGCGTAGGTGGGCAAACTCACCTGCGGAACCTCACTGAGGTAGGCGGGCGCGTCGCCTGTGCGCGGAGGCTGCACCTGTAGCGACGACGCCTGTGCAATCCGCTCGGGCGCAGGCGTGAGCGCGTTAATCGCCTGCTCGGCGAGGTCGGGCGGCAGCGGTTTGCCATGCCAGCCCTCTCGGTCTTCCACCTGCGGCGCGCCTTTACCCTTCAGCGTGCGCGCGAGGATGACGAACGGACGCTCCGCCTGCTGCGCCGCGTCTAACGCTTCCAGAATCTGCGCGATGTCGTGCCCATCGATCGCTGCCGTCTGCCAGCCGAAGGCTTCCCACCGACGCTGATAGGTCGCCAAATCGTGCTGCAGCATGGTGGGCTGGCTCTGTCCCTGACGGTTCACATCCACAATAGCGATGAGGTTGCTGAGATTGTAGTGGCAGGCGAAGGCGGCGGCTTCCCACACCGCGCCCTCCGCCGTCTCGCCGTCGCCCATCAGGCAGTAGACCTTCGCAGGTAGCCCGTCGCGCCGTAGGCTCAGCGCCATCCCCGTTGCAATCGACAACCCCTGCCCCAGCGAACCCGTCGCCGCGCCGTACCACTGAAAGCGCGGCGTCGGATGACCCTCCAAATCGCTGGTGAACTCGCGCAAGGTGTCCAGATGCTCAACGGGGAACGCGCCTGCCTCCGCCCACGCAGCGTACAGCAGCGGCGCAGCGTGCCCTTTGGAGAAAATCACCCGATCGTTCAACGGGTTGCGCGGATTGGCGACCTCGGCGCGTAGCGCATAGAAGAACAACGCTGCGACCAAGTCCGCCGCCGACATGCAAGTGGTCGGATGACCAGAGCCTGCTCGGGTGGTCATGCGGATGGAATGCACGCGCAGTAAATTCGCTTTCGCTTGCAAAGCCGCGATGAGTTCGGGGGCGTATCCTGCCATCGTTGTCTCTCCGTCGCTCAGAAGTATACCTGACGCCCCGCGAGAGGTACAATAGTGGCGTCAATGCGCTTTCTGGAGCCGCTCTACTTGGGGCTGTTGCCGTTCGCGCTGCTGATGGTCTGGTGGACGGGGCGGCGCATGCTGGGGGTGAGCCGTGCGCGCAAGCGGCTCGTGCTTGCCCTACGCATGGCTCTCGTCGCGCTGCTCGTGCTCGCGCTCGCCGCGCCGCAAGCCGTGCAATCGAATCGGGGCATATGCGTCATCTTCGCGCTCGACCTCTCCGACAGCATCACCGACGCGGGCAGGCAAGCCGCCAAAGAGTACCTCAAGCAAGCCGTTCAGAACCTCGGCGCGCATGACCAAGTGGGGCTGGTGGTGTTCGGGCGCGACGCGCTGGTGGACTTCATGCCGACCGAGTTGCGCGCGCTGCC
>CALGZO010000225.1 GCA_937934465.1 uncultured Fimbriimonadales bacterium
GTGAGCGCACGCACATAGAGCGCGCCCACGCCCTTCGGTCCGTAAATCTTGTGCGCCGAGACGCTGAGCAGGTCGCACCCAATCGCCTCCACATCCACAGGCAGCAGCCCGAAGGTCTGCACGGCGTCCACATGGAACCACACACCGCGCTCCTTGCACAGCCGCGCAATCGCCTCCACAGGCTGGAGGGTTCCAATCTCGTTATTGGCGTGCATCACCGACACGAGCCAAGTCTCATCGCGCAGGCGGTCGCGCACGGCGTCGGGGTCTACCTGCCCGTAGGCGTCCACAGGGATTCGCTCCACCGTGTAGCCCAGCGGTTGGAGCCACTCGGCGGCGTGCAGCACGCAGTGATGCTCGACAGCCGAGACCAAGATGTGCCTGCGGTGGGGCGGGGCTTTGAGCGCGCAGCCGATGACGGCGAGGTTGCACGATTCTGTGCCTGAGGAGGTGAAGCAGATTTCGGCAGGGTCGGCGTTGAGGGCGGCGGCGAGCGTCTCGCGCGCGGCGTCGATTGCCATCCGTGCGCGCCTGCCCCAGCGGTGCAGGCTGGACGGGTTGCCGAACTCGCTTTTCAAGTACGGCTCCATCGCCCTGCGCACGCGCGGGTCTAACGGCGTCGTCGCGGCGTGGTCAAGGTATATGCTGCGCATCAGCGAATCAGTTTCCCCGTGATGAGTTTGTAGATATCCAGCGAGAACACGGCGACGAAAATCATCAACACAATCACCAGCCCCGCCATTTGCACCCTTGCCATCGCTTCGGGGCTGAGTTTCCGACGGCGCAACGCCTCAATCGTGAAGATGAGCAGATACCCGCCGTCCAGCACGGGGATGGGCAACAGGTTGATGACGCCGAGCATTACGCTGAACTTGGCGGCGAAGTCGGCGACCTCCACCAGCCCCAGCTTGGCGGTGGCGTTGGTGGCGGAGGCGATGGAGATGACGCTCCCTACCTCGTGGATGTTAGCCTGCCCGAAGACCATGCGTCGCAGCCCGTCCACAATCGCGACCGACATGCCGACGGTCATCAGCCCTGCGTGCGCCAGCACTTGGTGGAACGGCTCTTTCTTGCGCATCACATGCCACATCACGCCGATTTGCCCGATTTTGCGCGGTTGCCCGTCGATCTCGGCGTCCACCTCGCGTGGGATGACGGTGATGGTGAAGACCTCGCCGTCGCGCTCCATCGTGAGCTGGAGCGGTTTATTCGCATTCGCGCGGATAATCTCGCCTGCTTGCTCGGTGGTCTTCACAGGCTCGCCGTTGATAGATCGCAAGATGTCGCCCGTGCGCAGTCCTGCCTGCTGCGCTGGCGAATCGGGCATCACCAGGCGCACTTGGGGCGTAGGGTCATCCAGCGAGGGTAGCCCTGCCGTCATGCCAATCACCACGAACAGCAGGAACCCAAACAGAATGCTCGCCACTGGACCCGCCAGCACTGTCAGGAAACGCGCGTGCAGCGGCTTGCTCTGGAAACTGCCCTCGAGATGCTCCTCGTCGGGCATCATGCCGGGGATTTTGACGAACCCGCCGACGGGGAGGGCGCGGATTGTATAGAGCGTGCCGTCGCGCCCGCGCCACAGGCGCAGCAAAATCGGCCCGATGCCAATCGCGAACTCCTCGACCTTCATTTTGAACCGCTTGGCGACCCACATGTGTCCGAACTCATGCGCCGCCACCAGCAGCGTGAATATCCCCACCAAGTAAATCGCTGTGAGCAACATCGTTTGGATACCTCAAGCGTTCGGAGCCTCGTTGAAGGCTACCCTATATTATGGCATAAACGCAGGCAGGAACGCAAATCTGTCGGAGGGCGTTCGGGCGGCGGTGGTGCGCGCGCCTTCCGATGGAGCGTGGCTGGTGGAATGGAGAACCTTGGCTCGTTGGGCGGCAGTGAAATCCGAACCTACGGGGTCACTAACAACGGCACGGTGGTGGTCGGCATGGCGCGGAACTCTGGCGGTCAGTGGCGCGCGTTCCGTTGGACACCCGCGAACGGCGTGGAAGACCTGAACTCTGTGTACGCTCGCTTGCTGACACGCAACGCCGTGCTGGCGGGAGCCTACGCTATTTCGCCCGATGGACGCTACATTGTCGGCTGGGGCGCGCAGCCAGGAGGGGGTAATCGGGCGTTCCTGCTCGATACGCGCTGCCTCACGCATAACGGCGATGTGGACGAAAACGGCTGCGTCGATGACGCGGATTTGCTGGCTATCCTGTTCGCATTTGGAGAGCAGGGAGAGGTGCTGGGGCGCATCGATGTGAACTGCGACGGCGTGGTCGACGATGCGGACTTGCTACAGGTGCTGTTCAACTTCGGTAGCGGATGCTAATCGGAGATGAGCGCCTCCCGCTCAGGTGCGCCGCCATTCGTGGCGTCGGGCAAGCGATGACAGGCGTTGGGCAGTGCTTGTCATAGCGAGCGCAGTGAGGCATCTTCTGGGCTGCCGCCGTCTGATTTCCCGAACGCTCTTGCGATGCCAAGAATGGCGGGCGCAAGAGCGCAAGTGTGGCTTGGACATTCTTGTCCAAGCGTTGTTCGCCTCGTGGCTTGGACATTCTTGTCCAAGCACACCCTGTCGGCGGGGACGCTTTATGACGCCCAAACGGGTGCGACGACATTCCTGTCGTCGCAGAATCCGTCAGCAGGATGCTCCAAGTGGCTTGAACATCCCTGCCCAAGCAGTTCTCGTCGGCGGGGACGCTTTATGACGCCCAAACGGGTGCGACGACATTCCTGTCGTCGCGGGTTTTATCGGCGGGGACGGCGGTGTTGCGACGCCAAGAAAGGCGTCGCACCTGTGGCTTGGACATTCTTGTCCAAGCAGTTCTCGTCGGCAGGGACGCCGACGCTACGAAGGACAGCGTACTGCGCTTGCACGACGCCACGAATGGCGTCACACCAGCGTTGCTCGTCGGCGGGGACGCCGACGCTACGGGTGTGTCGTCGGCGGGGACGCCGACGCTACGAGGGTTTGGTGTGTCGTCGGCAGGGACGCCGACGCTACAGCGTGCGAGTAAAGAGCCTCTCCTGCAGATACTCTCGTGCCCAGCGGTCGGCATCGAGGGCGTTCTCCAGCGTGGCGGGTTGAGGGGCGTGCGCCGCCATCACCTGCTCCACCAAGCGCGGGATGTCGGTGAAGCGAACCTGACGCTTCAAAAACGCACGCACGGCGACTTCGTTGGCGGCGTTCAGCACGGTGGTCATCGTGCCGCCCACACGCGCCGCCGCATACGCCAACTCCAAGCACGGATAGCGCGCGGGGTCGGGCGTCTCGAAACTCAGCGACCCTATCTGTTCCAAGCGCAGGCGCGGCAGGGCGGTGTCAGCGCGGTCGGGATACAGCAGCGCGTACTGAATCGGCAGGCGCATGTCGGGCAGGCTCAGCTGCCCAATCACCGAGCCGTCCGCGAACTCCACCAGCGCATGCACGATGCTCTGCGGGTGAATCAGCACCTCCACCTGCTCCAGTTCCAAGCCGAACAGATGCTGCGCCTCGATGACCTCCAGCCCCTTGTTCATCATCGTGGCGGAGTCGACGGTGATTTTCGCGCCCATGTCCCAGTTGGGGTGTTTGAGAGCCTCCTCGACGGTGATGGCGTCGAAGGTGTCCAGCGGGCGCGTGCGGAACGGTCCACCCGAAGCTGTGAGGATGAGCCGCGCGACCTGCTCGCGTTTGCCCGCGAGCATCGCTTGGAACGCGCCAGAATGCTCGCTATCGATGGGCAGGAGGGGCGCGTTATGCTGGCGCGCTGTACGCATCACGACCTCGCCAGCGGCGACCAACACCTCTTTGGTGGCGAGCGCAACGGTCTTGCCCGCCTCCAGCGCAGCGAGCGTCGGCTGGAGCGCAATCGCGCCGCCCAACGCCACGACCACGATGTCCACATCCGCGCGCTGCGCCATCGCGCATAGCCCCTCCACCCCCGTGTAGAGCGTCAGCCCCGCCATCGAGGCATTCGGAGGCGGCTCGATAAGCCCCACAGTGCGCACCCCCAGACTCGTCGCCTGATTCAACAATGCCTTGTAGTCGCGATAGGTCGCCAAGCCCACGATTTGCAACCTGTGAGGCAACCGACACGCCACATCCAGCGTCTGCTTTCCAATCGAGCCAGTAGAACCCAGCACCAAAACACGGCGCATTGAGCAAAGGATACCCCAAGTGGCACAAAACGTGCTATGATGCGCTTGTGGCGTGCGATAGCGCGCCCGAAGGTGGTTGTTTGCAATCACGCAGGAGGTCAACTTATGCAACGAAATAGAATATTGTGCTGTTTGGCAGGGCTAATTTTGTTCGGTCTCGGATTGAGCGACACGCCTCGAACGCCGCTTTTTGTGAATAAGCCTATCTTGCCCCGTTGGGCGCCGCTGTGGGACTGGGAGCAACCCTACTCCTTCGAGTTCCAGCATCGCGCAATCGAGTCGCTGACGGGCGTGCAGGGCGTTGGCAGTTGCTGTGCGGAGGGCGTGACGCACGATGGGCTACCGCTCCACCTCTGTTTCGCGCCGGGCACGCCGCCTGAGTATGTAGAATATGTATCGCGCCTCATCTTCGGCGATTTTCAGCCCGCCTACAACATCAGCGGGCGCTGGACTTTTACCTCTTACGGCAGCACGGGGAGCCGCGGCAACCCGATACGCCTGCGCTGGAGCTTCGTGCCCGACGGCGTGCTGTTGCCAGGGCTTTACGGAGACTTACAGCCCAGCAACCTGTTCAGTAGCATGAACAGCAAGTTCGGGGGCAGCACCAATTTGTGGCAAACCCAGTTCCGCAACAGCTTCGCGCGGTGGCAGCAAGTGGCAGGCATCCGCTATGAAGAGGTGAGCGACGACAGCGCGGCGTTCCCCTACAGCCCAGGCTCGGCGACCGCGCCCCGCGGCGATGTGCGAATCGGCGCACGACCACTGGACGGCGTGAACGGCGTATTGGCATTCAACTACTTCCCCAATTATGGCGATATGGTGCTGGATAGCAGTGAGAATTGGCAGTTCAGTTTCGAAACCTATCGCTTCTTGCGCAATGTGGTCATGCACGAGCACGGGCACGGCTTGGGGTTAGGACATGTCATCCCCGCCAACTCCACCAAGTTGATGGAGCCATACCTGAGCACCAACTATGATGGACCCCAAGACGACGATATTCGTGGGGCGCACCGCAACTACGGCGACCCTTATGAGCCGAACAACAGCGCTTCCCAAGCGACAGTAATAGACATGACCAACACCAATAACTTCACTCTTGATTTCCCCAGTCTGGACCGCACGGCGGATGTGGACTGGTATCGCTTGGAGATTCCCGCGTTTCGCCGCCTCACGATTACCGTCACGCCGATTGGCGCGCAGTATCAAGTGGGTCCGGAGGGTGGTACAACCACCACAGTGGACACACGGCTCATTCAGAATCTCCAGCTGGAGCTGCGCAATAGCTCGGGTGCAGTGATTGCCTCGGCGACGGCGAACGGCGTCGGGCAGGCGGAGCAGATTGCGAACTTCGTACTGCCCCCTGCAGGCGGCGTTTACTACGCACGGGTGTTTTCGGG
>CALGZO010000226.1 GCA_937934465.1 uncultured Fimbriimonadales bacterium
GGCTATCAAGGTCCGCTGTCGGTGGAGTGGGAGGACAGTGGGATGGATCGCGAGCATGGAGCGCGTGAAGCGTGCGCGTATGTGCGCCATATCGACTTCGAGCCGTCGCGTGTGGCGTTCGACGCCGCGTTTGAGCGCAAATAAAAGGCTCCCCCCATACACTGGGGGGAACCTTGAAGAGCAGTTGGATTGAGTAGCTACTGCCCGCGTCTGCGGAGGAAGGCAGGCACTTCGAGGTCTTCGCGCGCGGGTCGCGTCGGTTCGGGTTTGGGGCGTTCGGGCGCAGGGTTGGCAGGGCGCGGCGGTTCAGGCGCAGCCGTTCGTGGGGTGGGGTTCGGACGCGCGCCCAAGCCCCCGATGTCGAGCGGGTGTGGCTCGCGACGCGGCTCGGGCTGAACGACCGCCGAACGCTGAAGCTGGTCTTCTGGGAAGCCCGTCGCCAAGACCGTCACCTGCACCATGTCCACCATACCGGGTTTGACCACATGCCCGAAGATGATGTTCGCCTCTTCAGGGTCGGTCATCTGGTAGAGCAGGTTCATAGCCTCTTGCACTTCGAAGATGCCGATGTCCTCGCCTGTGGTGATGTTGACCAGCAGGCGTCGTGCGCCGTAGATGGACGCCTCCAGCAGCTTGCTGGTGGACGCCTCTTGGACGGCTTGAATCATACGGTTCTCGCCTGTGCCTTTGCCGATGCCCATTAGCGCGGTGCCTGCGTCTTGGAAGATGGTGCGCACATCGGCGAAGTCCACATTAATCTCGCCAGGGTAGTTGATGATATCCGAGACGCCTTGCACGCCGCTGCGCAGCACATCGTCTGCCATGCGGAACGCCTCGGTCATCGTGGTGGTTCGCTCGGATACATCGATGAGTCGGTCGTTGTGGACGACGATCATCGCGTCGACATGTTGGCGGAGCAGTTGTGCGCCCTCTTCGGCGACTTTCCAGCGTCGTGGACCTTCGAACTTGAAGGGTTTGGTGACGACGGCGATGGTGAGTGCGCCGAGTTCTTGGGCGATTTCGGCGATGATGGGCGCGGCGCCTGTGCCTGTGCCGCCGCCAAGTCCAGCGGTGATGAACACGAGGTCGGCGCCTTCCAGCACTTTACGGATTTCTTGTCGGCTCTCTTCGGCGGCGCTGCGTCCAGCTTCGGGGTTGCCCCCTGCCCCCAAGCCGCGCGTGATCCCGATGCCGAGCTGCATTTTGATGGGCGCACGCGACTTATTGAGCACCTGCGCGTCGGTGTTCATGGCGATGAACTCAACGCCTTCCACGCCCACCTCGATCATACGGTTGACAGCGTTGCCGCCGCCGCCGCCGACGCCGACGACTTTCAACACGGCTTGCAGTTCCAACAGTTCTCTGTTTGCGGTAGTATCCCGATGAGTTGCACGATCCTTTGCCATGACGGTTCTCCTAAAACGCGGATGTGTCAGCGGTTGCGTTTGAACCAGCGTGAGACGGTTTGAATAATCCGTTTCCATAGTTGCGCGGGCGCGACGCCCGCGTAGGCGTCGGGGAGGATTTCCGCGCCGTAGAGAGCTAGTCCGACGGCGGTCGCGAAGGCGGGCTGTTGCAGGGCTGCGGGCAGCGCAATCCCTCCCATCGTGGGCGCGCCGACACGCACAGGCAACGCCCCGAACACCTGCCGCCCCAGCTCGGCAGTGCATGGCAGACAAGAACCGCCCCCAGTCAACACGACTCCTGCCGCCAAGCGGTCGTACAGTCCCGAACGCTCCAACTCCTCGCGGGCTAACTCCAGTATCTCGCGCATCCTCTCCTCGATTACCTCGGTGAACAGTCGTCGGGGTACCCGACGCTCTTCATGGGTTCCCATTTCCCGATAGGATACCCGTTCGGTTTCGGGCACGCGCTCGGCAAGCGCGCTCCCGAATTCGTGCTTCAGTCGCTCGGCTTCCTCAGGGTTCGCCAAGCGAAACATGATATAGATATCGCGGGTGACCTGACTGCCGCCCAGCGGCACGGCGCTGGAGAAGAGCAGGCTGTTGCCGTGAAATATAGCAACATCGGTTGTGCCGCCCCCGATATCGATGAGCGCGACGCCGACCTCGCGCTCCTCTTGGGTCAGTGTCGCCAGCCCAGAGGCGTATGCTTCGAGCGCCATCGCCTGCACTTGCAGTCCCGCGCGCTCCACGCATCGGCGCAGGTTCTGCATAAAGGTGACGCCGCCTGTAATCAGCGTCGCCTCCGCCTGCAGGTGCGAGGCGCACATTCCAAGCGGGTTAAGGATACCCGATTGCCCGTCCAGAATATATTGTCGTATGAGTGAATGGAGCAGCTCGCGGTCGGGCGGCAGATGGACTTGTTGCAGGTTGTAGCGCAGGCGTTCGAGGTCGTCCACAGTCACTTCGTGGTCGGGGCGCGTGATGGCGATTTCGGCGCGGCGTTCCATCGATTCGATATGCTCGCCTGTGACGCCCACCACCGCGCCTGTGATGACCACATCGCCCATCATCTGCGCGGCTTGTACGGCGTGCTGAATCGCCTGCACGGTCTGCTCCATATCGACCACCTGTCCCTGCTTCAAGCCGCGACAGGGCGCGACGCCGTAGCCAACGACTTGGAGCGCGCCCTGCGCCCCACGCTGCGCCGTGAAGCAGCAAACCTTCGTGGTGCCGATATCGAGCCCTGTGATGAGAGTCATCCTCGTTGCCTTCTGAGCGCCAGTTGGTTCAGATAATACCTACGGATTAGGGATAGATTGAGAAACATTCGCCCGCCGAGCGTGACGACGGCGGCGAGAAACAGGTCGACTCCGATGCGGTCGCCGAGATACGCCAGCGCGGCGGCTAACAGCGCGTTCACGATGAAGCCTGAGACGAACACATCGGCGTGGAACCTACCTTCCAACGCTGCGCGCCAACCGCCGAACGCCGTGTCCAGCCCCGCCAACGCCGCCAGCGAAAGATACGCCGCCCACTCCTCAGGGAGCGGAATGTCCAGCAGCAGCGAGGCGATGATTACGCCCAGCAACAGCCCTACTGCGCCGACAAAAATCACGGTTTCACCTCCTGTGGGGGCGCAGGCTGCGCGTAGCGGAACTGCGTCGAGCCGCTGTAAGCAGGGATACGGACTTTATCCAGCAGCTTAATCTGCACCATCTTCGGGTCCACGCTTTTGAGGTCTGCCAGCACGCCGCCGGGCATCTCCAGCGCGCCTTTGAGCGTCTTCGGGTCGCCAATCGCCAGGACGGTGAACGGCGACGCCATCTTCACATCGTTCACGAACACCACAGGTCCCGTGCAGCGGATGCCCGTGGTCGCCACGACGCGTTGCCCGTTGATGCTAATCGCTTCCGCGCCTGCCTGACGCAGTTCGTTCACCACGCGCAACAGGTCGTAGTCGTGGATGGTGTAGAGTTCGGGCAGGAGTTGCTCGATGGACTCGCCCGTGGGTTTGCGCGTGCTGTCGCGCAGGGTGAGTTCGATGCCTGGACCTTCCACATCCACTAACCCGGCAATCATTTTTGCTTCTTGCAGGCTCTGGTTGAGCAGTTGGGCTTGCTTCGCGCCGCTGGTGAAGGCGTTTTCGAGTTCGTTGATGCGCTGGCGCAGCTGACGGATTTCCTCTTCTAAGGCGGCGTTCGATTGTTTCTCCTGCACATAGGCGCGCGCGAGTTCGGGCAGGCGCGCGCTGGGCAGCTCTGCCGTGCGGATGCGCGTCTGCTCCTTGAACGCCAGCCCCAGCAGCAGTCCCACCACGAGCCAGATGCTGAAGAAGACCATCATCTGATAGATTTTATTGTCGCTCATGCGCCTCCTCCACTGTGGCGCGGCTTGATTACCTCTGCTCCGGGCGCGCTGATATCGATGTATTCGCACTTGCGCAACTGCTCCGACGGCATCTCCAAAATCAGGTTCAGCCGCTCGAGCTGTGTGGTCAGCGCGCAGGCGTCGCCAAAGCGCACTTGGAGCGAGAAAGGCGGCTCCGTACCGCGCTGGAGATTGCACACCACTCGAATGCCCTGCGCTTTAGAGACCTGCGCCTGAAGGCTCTGTACATCGGTACGCCTGTGCAACTGTTGCAAAATCGTGAATGCCCTGCGCATCTCGCCGTTCAACACACTCCCTCGCTGAGGGATCGGATAGTCCTGCCCCAGCCGTATCCGCCCACTCAGAGGTTTCGCATCTTGATTCGGCGGCAGGAAGACGAATCCTGTCGGATCGGCGAAGATTCGCGCGCCGTTCGCGCTTTCAATCGACGCTTCTGGAGCGCGCGGCGTGATTTGGATGTGCGCTATACCTATACCTGCGGCGCGCCAGCGTGTGTGGAGCGTCCAGTCCAGCGCGTTGAGGGCTTGCTCGATATGGCGCGGCGCGTCGGAGAGGGCAATCGGGGCGCGTAGATGGGTTCGTATGGCTTGTTCTACTGATGCCTGCGCCTCTGCAGGCGCGCCCTGCACCACGAGGCGCGTGAGCTGCGTGCGCGGGGAGAACCAGAGGCTGAGGGCGAGCGCGCTGAGCGTCGCGCCCCACGCCAGCGGCTCCGCATTCCGCCACAGCCAAGCGAAAAGTTTTCGGGCGCGCCCCGATTTGCGAATATGGCGACGCGGGGGCTTCGCAGGCGGCGCGGGCAAAGTGAACCTGCCTGTCGGCTCTTGGATAGGCACTTGTGGCTTGGACATTCTTGTCCAAGCGCTGCGCGTCATCGGCGGGACGCCAACGCTACGAGGAGAATGTGCCGTCGGCGGGACGCCAACGCTACGAGAGCGCGTCGTCGGCGGGACGCCAACGCTACCCAGTTTGGCACGGACAGGAATGTCCGTGCTACGGAGTTTGATGCGCTTGCCCTTCTCACGCCTGAATAGCCTCATAGTCCCTCCAGCGCGTCTTGTAAAATCCTATCGATGAGTTCGCTGAAGCTGACGCCTGCTGCCTCTGCGCTGCGCGGTAGCAGCGAGGTGGGGGTCAAGCCCGGTATGGTGTTCACTTCCAGCACATAGGGGGTGGTCTCGCGCACAATCATGTCCACGCGGCTCATGCCCCGACAGCCAAGCGCGAGGTGCGCCACCACTGCCGTCTCTTGTAGGAGTTGCAGAATCTCTTGGGGCAGGCGCGCGGGCACTATCTCCTCCGTCGCGCCGGGGATGTACTTGGCTTGGAAGTCGTAGTAGCCGCTTTTGGGGGCGATTTCCACTGGGGGTAGCGCTTGTGGTTCGCGTCTCCCCAGCACGGGCACGGAGACCTCCACCCCCTCGATGAGCTCTTCCACCAGCGCGCTTTCATCGTAGGCGAGGGCTTTGCGCAACGCGCGCGGCAGCTCGCTCCAGTCGAACACGCGCGTTGCGCCCAGCGTGGAGCCGCCTTGGTTCGGCTTGACCATCAGAGGTAGGCTGAGCCGTCGGCGGATGCGCTCCAGAGTATCCTCTTCGCAGTCCGTCGCCAGCAGGTCGGCAGGCGTGGTTAGCCCCGCCTCGCGAAAGACAATCTTCGCGGCGTGTTTGTTCATCGCCAGCGCGCTGGGTAGCACGCCCGACCCCGTGTAAGGGATGCCCAGCAGCTCCAGCAGCCCCTGCACCGAGCCGTCCTCGCCGTGTTTGCCGTGCAGGGTGATAAAGGCGACATCGGGTCGCTCGCGCGTGAGCAGCTCTTGCAACCCCCAGAAGTCCTCGCGCCCTTTGAGCAGGGCTGGATCCACCGCGACGGCGTGGTATTTCTCAGGGTTCAACGCCTGCATCACGCGCATGCCCGACAGGAGCGATACATCGCGTTCGGGCGAGTCGCCGCCCATCAGCACGGCTACCGTAAGTCGCCGCGCCTGACCCTGCGCTTCCAAGCGGCGCAGCAGCATCGGCTCAATCTTCTCGATATCGCCCGCGCCCATCACCACCACCACATCGCTCGGACGCAGGTGCGGTAGCAGGCGTTGCGGAATCTGCTCCTTGATGGGCACATAGAGCGTCGGGGGCGACTCGCGCTCCAGCAAGCCGTCGGCAATCAGCGCCGCGCTGACGCCCGGAATCGGCAGCTCGCGCGCAGGGTAAATGTCGGTAATCACCACAAAGTCCGCCGTGCTGAGGCTCTCAATCAACCCCTGCAGCTGGTCGCGCGTGCGACTGTAAAGGTGAGGCTGATACACCACCACCAGGCGTCGGTTGGGGAACCGCTGGCGCAGCGCACTCATCGCAGCGCGGATTTCGGTCGGGTGGTGCGCATAATCATCGACAATCGTGATGCCCATCGCCTCGCCGACAATCTCCTGCCGCCGCTTGACCCCGCGAAAGTTCGCCAGCGCGTCGGCAATCGTTTCGGCAGGGATGTTCAACAGCAACGCGATGCAGGTTGCCCCTAAAGCGTTCTGCACATTCTGCTCGCCCAGATAGGGAATGCGCAGGACAGGCTCGGCGTCGGAGAGCCAGTGGCTGTTATGCACGCGGAACTCGGTGTAGCTCGGCGTGCGCTCCAAAATTTCGGCTTCAAGGTCGTTTTGTGCGCCCAGCCCGTACATTATGGGCGGACGCTCGTGCCCGCCGACGCCGTGAAGCATTTTGGTCATCTCGCGCACGCCGGGGCTGTCGCCGCAGGCAATCAGATAGCCCTCACGAGGCACGCGCTTGGCGAAGTTCACAAAACTTTTTAGCAATCGCTCAAAAGTGCCGTGATAGTCCAGATGGTCTGCCTCGATGTTCGTGATTAGCGCGATGTGGGGTTGTAGGTCGTGGAACGAGTCGTACGCCTCGCAGGCTTCCACGACTGCCCATTCGCCCTGCCCCAGACGCAGGTTGCCCTGCCACGGCGCAGGGAGAGGCACATCCGCGCCAATCAGCACGAGGGGGTCGTAGCCCGCCGCTTCGAGAATCGCGGCGGTCATCGCCGTCGTGGTGGACTTGCCGTGCGTGCCCGCAATCGCAATCACTTTATAGTCGCGCAGGAGCCAGCCCATCAGTTGCGAGCGTCGCCAGATGGGGATTTCACGGCGCAACGCCTCAATCACTTCGGGGTTGTCGGGATGGATGGCGTCCGAGACGATTAGCCAGTCGGGTTGCCCCATGCGTTGGGCGTCGTGGGGCGCGTAGACATCCGCGCCGAGCGCGCGCAGCGCGTCTAAGGTGGGCGACTCGATCATATCGGAGCCGCTGACGGCGACGCCTTTGTGGCGCAGCCAACGCGCGAGCGCGGACATGCCTGCCCCACCGATCCCTACAAAGTGGAACCGCATCGACAGGTGTGGCTCGCGGTTCGTGGTCAAACGGACGCCTGTGGGCGTGTACATCCTCCTACCTCCTCCAGTAGTTGTACGATTCGCTCGGTTGCGTCGGGGATTGCCCACTGGCGCGCGGCGTGCTGCATGCGCTCGCGCAGTTCAGGGCAGTCGCGCAGGCTCAGCAGTTGCTCCGCCAGAGTCTTGGGGGAGAGCTCTGCCTGCTCGAGCAGGATGGCTGCGCCGCGCTTCGCCAACGCCTGACAATTATACCGCTGATGTCCCCCCGCCGCGTGCGGATAGGGAATCACAATCATCGGCAATCCGTTGAGCGCGAACTCGGCGAGGCTCCCTGCCCCGCCCCGCCCGACCACCACATCCGCTGCGCGATACGCCTGCCCCATCTCCTGCGCTGACAGGAACGGGCGCGGATGGTAGTTGCCGTTCAGCCCCAGTCGCTCGGCGGCGGCGCGCACGGTCTCGTAGTGCGCTTCGCCCGTGAGGTGCAGCCACTGCAGCGCGCCCGACGGCAGGTGCTGCACCGTGCTGAGCGTCGCCTCGTTCAGCGCGCTCGCGCCCTGACTGCCCCCCACCACCAGCACAGTGAACTTATCGGGCTTCATTCCGAACATCGCCCGCGCCCTGCCCTGCTCTAACTCGGGTTGGTACACTTCTGGGCGTAGAGGCAGTCCCGTACGCACCGCGCGCTCTGCCCCAAACACCTGAATCGCCTCTTCGAAGTTCACGCAGATGCGCGTT
Organism: uncultured Fimbriimonadales bacterium; assembly: GCA_937934465.1. Classification (GTDB taxonomy): domain Bacteria; phylum Armatimonadota; class Fimbriimonadia; order Fimbriimonadales; family GBS-DC; genus GBS-DC. The sequence goes on from CALGZO010000226.1 coordinate 7,921, forward strand.
GCGCGTTTCGCCAGCCAGCGGTTCGCCTTGCCCGGCAGCGCGTCGGGTTCCAGCAGCACTAACACCCCGCCCCGCTTCAGGTGCGCCAGCGCAATCGGGATGGAGGCGTAGCCGCCTGTGGTGAAGAGCAGCGTCGCGCCGAACTCGTCCAAGATGCGTCGCGCCTGGCGGCTCGCACGCCAAATCGTGAGCGGTACCGACCAGGGCGTGCGGTTGGTGGAGCGCAGCCCGTTCATGTCGAGGAGCGCGTGAGGCACAGATAGCCCCACACGAGCCTCGATGCCGTGCCGTGCGCCCAGATACAGCACGCTGTGCCCGCGCGTCATCAGTGCTTGCGCGATTGTGAGCGCAGGAAACAGATGCCCTCCCGTGATACCGCCTGCGATTGCGACTTTCATGGCGTCTCCTTCATCAGCGCGACGCCGACGCCGACGGCAGCCATCAGGCTCACCAGCGCGGAGCCGCCCGCGCTCACGAACGGCAACGGGAAGCCCATCGTGGGCAATAACCCGATTGCCATGCTGATGTTCATCAGTGCGCCGACGCCGACCCAGATGCCCAGCCCGCCCCAGAAGAGCCGCGCGGAGCGCGTGGGGGCGCGCTCCGCGCACCGAAAACACGCCCACACGAACAGCCCCAGCAGCCCCACTACCGTCAAGCTGCCGACCAGACCCGTCTCTTCGGCAATCGTGGCGAAGATGTAGTCGTTCTCGGCGGCGGGCAGGTGGTGCTTCTCGCGCCCCTCGCCCAGCCCCACGCCCAACAAGCCGCCGCTGCCCACCGCTATCTGCGCACGCACCATCTGATAGCCAATGTCGCTCTCATGCGACCAAGGATCCAGCGTCGCCAGCACGCGGCGCGTCACATACGCCCCTGGCTGCTTCTCCAGCGGCGTGTTGCGGATGTGGCTCATTACCAAAGGCGCGACGGTCAATACCGCTACCCCCAGTATCGCCAGCGTTAGACCCTGCAGCACATTTCTCCAGCTCAGCCCGCCCAGAAACATCACGCCAAACCCTATCAGAAACACCAGCCCCGCCGTGTCTTTGTCTGGCTGGAGGGCAATCAGCCCGACGCCCAGCAACCAAATCACTCTGCCGAGCCAGACGCCCCTCGGACGCGCCGCGCTGTACGCCCACACGAACCACAACAGCGTCGCCCACTTGAAGAACTCAGCAGGCTGGAGGGTGATTAGCCCCACGCTGGGCACAGTAAGCCCGATCCAGCGCGTGGCGGCGTTCAGTGTGATTGAGCCGGGCAGCTTGAGCGCGAGCCACATTAGCCCCAGAAAACCGAGTACCAGCCACAGCCACGCCGTACTCAGCCAGAGCCGCCCGCGTATCGAGGCGCAGACGCCCATCGCCAACGCGCCAAGCACGAGCCACGCCGTCTGCATCACCGCAGGACGCAACGCTTCCAACGGCGAGGGCGCGCCGCCCTTCGGATCCAGCCTCAGCAACTCCGCAATCCCCACGCTGAACTGAAACACCAGCCCTATGCTCGCCAAGAGGAACGGTAGCCACACCACAGCGTTGGGGTATCGCGCCCTGAACGCGCTTGGCGCAGGCGACGCGACGCGGGTGGACGACGCAGATACAGGTAGGCTACTTCTCATAGCACACCTCGCGCACGACTCGTTTGAACTCCTCGCCGCGATGGGCGAAGTTGCGGAACTGGTCGAAGCTGGCGCAGCCGGGCGCGAGTATCACGGTCTCCCCTGCCCTCGCCTGCGCTTTGGCGAGGCGCACGGCGTTCTCCAGCGTCTCGGCGTATTGCCAACTGGCGAATCCAAGCTGCCTCAGCGCGTCGCCAATCGCCTGCCCATCACGCCCGATGAGCAACACATACTGGGCATGCCGAGCAAGCGAGTGGGCAATCTGCAAAATACTGTTATTTTTATCTACACCGCCTGCAATCGCGATGCACGGTTTGGGCGTCGCTTGAAGCGACTTCTCCAGCGCGTCGGCGTTGGTACACATGGAATTGTTAATGTATCGGACGCCATCCCATTCCCCGACGAGTTCCATACGGTGGGGCGCGCCCCGAAAAGTGGCGAGCGCGTCGCGGAGTTGCGCAGCCGTACCCCCCAGTATCGCAGCGACCTGTGCAGCGGCGAGGGCGTTCTCTAAGTTGTGCCTGCCCTGCAGCGCGGGCATCGGCGTTTGGGTGAGGTCAAGTGCGCCGTCCGCCATCTTTACGACGGGGTTGGATGCGTAGAAGTAGACAAAGCTTGGGCTGCCCTCACTCCCTTGCCCCCTCTTCCACGCCGTGAGCGCGGGATGATGGCTCAAAACCCAGCGTATCCCCTCGTCTTCCCCGTTCAACACTGCCCAGTCCCCTGCCCCCAAGTTCGCCAGAATCTTCGCTTTCGCCAGCGCGTAGGCTTCCCAACTGCCGTGATAGTCCAGATGGTCATTGCGGATGTTGGTGATTACGGCGACGCGGGGGCGGAAGGCGTGCGTGTGCAGCAGCTGGAACGAGCTCACTTCTGCAACGAGCCACTCGTCAGGCGCAGCGGCGTCGGCGGCTTCGGTGAGCGTCGTATCGCCCTCCGTGCCTGCGATGTTGCCGCACAACCGCGCCTTCAGCCCCATCGTCTGCAGGATGTGGTGAATGAGCATCGTGGTGGTGGTCTTGCCGTTTGTGCCCGTGACGGCGATAATCGGCGCGGGGCTAATCCGATAGGCGAGTTCAATCTCACTCCAGACGGGCACACTCCCCTGCTCTGCCAGCGTGAATATCGGGTGGCTCGGCGGCACGCCGGGGCTGACCACCACGAGGTCGTAGCGGTGAAGGGTTTGGGGCGCGTCGGTTTCGGGGTACACGGCGACGCCCTGCCTTTGGAGCAAGCGAGCGAGCGGCAGTGCGTCCAGCGGCTGACGGTCGTAAACTTCCACCTGTGCGTCGCGTTTGGCGAGCGCACACGCCGCCGCGTAGCCGCTGCGCCCTGCGCCTATCACTGCAACCCGCTTGCTCTCGAAGTGAGCCATACCTCCCTCTCGTGGCTTGGACACTCCTGTCCAAGCATACTCGCACTGTGGCTTGGACACTCCTGTCCAAGCACAACGCTAAAGTGGCTTGGACACTCCTGTCCAAGCACAACACCCAAAGTGGCTTGGACATTCCTGTCCAAGCACAACACTCAATGTGGCTTGGACATTCCTGTCCAAGCACAACACTCAAAGTGGCTTGGACACTCCTGCCCAAGCACAACGCCTAAAGTGGCTTGGACATTCCTGTCCAAGCACAACACCCAAAGTGACTTGGACATTCCTGTCCAAGCCCTCACGCACGGACAGGAGTGTCCGTGCCACAGAGCGCAGCTTGCGCAGCACTGCTCAAGCATCCGTCGTCGGCGGGGACGCCGACGCTACGCTCGGCAACGCCAAAAAGCGCATCGCACCTACCAACACGACGCCAAGAATGGCGTCGCACCAGTTTTGAGCGCACGGACAAGAATGTCCGTGCTACGCACGAACAAGTAGGCTACCTGCTCCAGCGCAGAGTGCGCCGAGCAGCCAGAAACGCATCACAATCGTCGGCTCTGCCCAGCCGAGCAACTCAAAGTGGTGGTGAATCGGCGTCGCCTTGAAGATGCGCTTGCCGCCACGCAACTTGACCGAGCTCAGCTGCACCACC
>CALGZO010000227.1 GCA_937934465.1 uncultured Fimbriimonadales bacterium
CAACGCAGTTGCTGCTGCAGACCTACGACACGCGCGACGCTGAACGCGACCGCGTGTTCTACCCAGAGATTCCCGACCCCGAACATCTGGAACACTTCTTCGTGGGCAATATCACGCGCACGATTAGCGCGCCTGACGCCCGAGAGAACGATACCTGGACGATTGACGCGGAGGGGGTGCAGTGGTGCGGCGGCTCGATGGGCTGGAACGCGCTCTATTGGCAAGAAGGCGCCGCCGCCTACCGTCGTGCATCCGTACAGTGGGGTTTCTCACCGTCCGTGCGCTTGGACGACGGCAGCCGCCGCGTCAGCCTCATAATCCGCAATACCACCGATACGCCTATCACGGGGCAGTTCTACATGTATACGCTCGGCGATGTTTACCTGAAGGGCGCGGCGTTGCGACGCTGGCGCGACCGATACCAACCGAATGTGTCCAGTGCGATTAATTTGCCTGCAAATGGTCAAACTACACTGAGGCTCATCTTACCAGCGGCTACTCCTGCTGGGCGATTCTTCTATGGCGAGTTTGAGCTGAACGGCTCGGCGACTACGCGCGTCTACTTCGCGCATCGGGAGGCGGACGCGCCCCTACTGATTGGATACTTCGGCGCAGCTGGCGCGAACCGCCCGACGACGGTTTCCATCACAAACCCCAGCACAAGCGTCAGCATAACCAAGACGCTGACGGCGGACGCGAACGCTGTGTGGCGTGCTTATCTGCAATCGGGCGACGATGCACTGCTGAACGACTCGGGTTTCTATAGCCCAGTGTGGCGGGTGCGCGTCAAGCCGCGCGGCGCGCTCTCGCAAACCTATCAAGAGGTGCTTTTGCCAGGCGGCGACACGCTGGACGCCTACCTGCGGATGCACCTCATTCTGGGCGATGTGGACGAGAACGACTGCATCGACGACGCGGACCTGCTTGCAGTGCTGTTCAGCTTTGGCGCAACGGGCGACGCTCCTGCCGATTTGAACCTCGACGGTGTAGTGGACGACGCCGACCTTTTATTAGTGCTATTCAACTTCGGCGCGGGCTGTTAAGCAAGGCTCGTTCAGGGGTATACTCCCCTGCATGCGGCGCGAGTGTCGCACGCTCTCGGTACGGGAGCTGGAGACGCCCCTTGAAGCGTGGCTGTTGCAAACGGTGCAGGGGCGCGGCGGCGTGTTGCTCGTCACGGGCGACGCGGGCACGGGGCGCACTCGCGCGTTGCGTCTTGCGTTGGAGCTCGCGCGCACACACGGGTTCGCTGTCGCCGACGGCTGGTGTCGTGGCGACGCCGCTGAGCCGCCCCATCTACCGCTGCTCGCTCTGCTGGAGACGCTCTGCTACGAACTGAACGACGCCGCCGCGACCCTGCACGAGCCGTTGGAACGCTGGCGTCAAAATCCGCAAGCCTGGCATCTACCCACACGCCTGATTTACCCGCTGCGCGATATCGCTCGCCAACGCCCTCTGCTGCTCGCGCTCGACGACTTACACCACGCCCACGAGAACCTGCAACGCACACTGCTCAACTGGCTCGTCGCCATGCGTCTGGAGCCAATCGGGCTAATACTCACAGCGGCGACCCCCCTGCGCGGCGCGTTAGCTGACCTGCAGCGCGCCGTGCAGGAACGCGAGGCAGGCGAGGTATGGACGCTGCGCCCGTTCAACCTGACGGAGGTGGAGACGCTGGCGCAGGCGCGGATGCCTCATCAAGCGCGCACGGAGCATCTGAGCCGTGCGCTCTACGAACTCACAGGAGGCAACCCACTCTATCTCGGCGAGATTCTGGACGGGATGCCCTTCCTGTCAGAGGACATGCCAGCATCGCTGAGTGGCTGGATCCCCCAGACCCTGCGCGAGGCGCTGATGCGACGCTTGGAGAGCCTCACTCCCCCTGAACGCAAGGTCGCCTACGCCCTGAGCCTGTTCGAGAGCGTCGCGCCGCGCGATGTGCTATCCCCCATTGCCCAGCAGAGCGAACGCGCTGCAGAGAAAGGCGTCGCGGCGTTGCAAGCGTTGGGCTGGCTGGAAGCGCAAGGGGCGAACGAACTACGCTGGCGCAATCGTCTCTTTCGCGAGGTGGTGTATAGCGCGCAAGACCCGCGCATGCGCACGCAAGGACACGCGCGCGCCGTTGAAGTCCTGCGTCAGCACGGCGCATCCGAGCTATCCGTTCTGCAACACCTGCGCCACTGCGCGCCCACACCCCAACGCCTCACGGAACTCCACGACGCCTACCTGCGCCTGCGCCCGAACCTGCCGCCGCGCCAACGGCTGGAACTCCTGGACGCCTGCTTAGAGTGGGCGTCGCAGCTGGGCGACACACTGCGGCGCGTGCAACTGCTCTGCGACCGTCCGTACCTGCTGTTCCAGCTGCCCGACGGCTTGCTCCACGCGCTCGACGCCTCGCAGCAGGCGTTGGCGGCGTTGGAAGCGCACCCAGAAGCCGACCCGAGCCGTGAACTGCGCACGCAGGTGCTGTGCGCCCGCGCCGGGCAGCTGACTCAACTTGGGCGCGCCCGTGAAGCTCAAGAGAGCCTGCAGGAACTGCTCGCAACGCCCGATTTGGGCGACTCGCAACGGCTGATGGCGGAGCTGAGCCTTGCGTATGTGTGCGCGTGTCAAGGCGACCTGCGCCGCGCTTACGAAATCCATCGCGCGGTATGGACGCGCCTGCGCCATAACGAGGCGTGGCTAAACCGATGGAGCGGCGTGCTCCATTACACCCTGCGCTACGCGCTCGCCAACGGCGACGCACCGCTCGCACAGCAGACGCTGGAGCAAGTGGAACACTGGAACGCCCAGCCCGACTGCCCCCTGCGCATACAGATGCTGTATCAGATGATGCATGCCGAGACGGCGGCGTTTCATGGACGGGGTGCAGAGCTGCAAGCGCGCGCACGCGCCATCTTAGACCTCGCGGAGCAATCGGGCGAACAACTCGCCGCGCTGGAGCCTTGGTTTCTCACCTTGCTCTATCGCCAGCCTCTTGAGGCGCTGCGCGTGGCGGAGCGCGCGCTCCAG
>CALGZO010000228.1 GCA_937934465.1 uncultured Fimbriimonadales bacterium
ATCGAGGAAGCCGCGCGCGCCGCTCAGCAACTCGCGCCGCTGCCTAAATACTCCCCCCATGACTCCGTCGTACAGCAAGTGGATTCGCTACTTGGGCGATTGATAGAGAGGCTCTGGCAAGCGCAACGCTACGAGGACGCCCTGCGTACAGCAGAGTTGTACAAACGCCACACGAACGAGAGCCAGTATCGCCATCTCCTAAGTCACTATGCGCAGCGCGCAGCCGAAGAAGGGCGTCTTGACCTCGCAGTGCAGGAGGCGCAGCAGTTAGGCGAATACCACACCGTCGCCGAGTTGTATATGCTTCGGGCGTGGCTCCAGCAGGGGCGTATCCAAGAAGCGCGCCGCTGGCTACAACGCATGCCCGATCCTTCGTGTGAGGGGTTTTCGCTACGCCGACCGCTGTATCCCGCCCTCCAGCAGACGCTTGACACAGTGCGTCAGTATGTGCGGCAGGGGCGACGCGCCGACGCAACCCGCACCGCCGAGACCGCCCTGCGACGCTATCTGGACAGCCACAATCAGAAAACTATCGATATGGCGCAGCTGACCCTGCTCTCGATGCAGCTGAGCGTGCTGCTATCGCCCGACACGATGGAGCGCATCATCGCGCGACTGCCCACTCAACGCTACCACTGCGCCGAGAGCCACCTTCAGGTAGGCTGTCTGTACGGTCTGGGCGTCGCAGGACGCTGGCAAGAGCTACTCCGCAGGATGGAACGCTCCAAGTTGCTCGACTTCGCGCCCGAACTGCGCTGGCTGCTCCTTGCAGAGGCGATTGAACAGAATCAGCAAGCATTCGCGCGGCGCATCGGCAAGCGCATCACGGAGCCGATAGGTGAACTTGATGATGTGTTCTCCGTCGTGCAAGTGCTGTTAGAGTCGGGGCGCACGGAGACCGCACGCAAGCTCGTGGACTTTATTGAGACGCCCACCTTCCACGAAAGTTTCGAGCAACAGCTCAGGAAGCTGCGCGCTCAGTCTGTTGAGCCTGCGATCGTGGACGCCATCCAGCAGATGTACAAGGTTAGCCCATTTCAGACTTACCAGTACCTACCATTTGTGGAGTTCGACCCATCCATAGCGTTAGGCGCTGTTCTTTCGGGCGAGTATCGGACTTATCCAGCGGCGATTCAAATCGCTCAGCAGCGACCTGCGTACTGGAAGGAAATCGAGCTGAAGTACTACATACCGCGTAATGCGTGGCGTCAGGGCTTTTACGATTCGCGTCTTGCAGAAAGTCTCTTGCGTGCGCCTTGCGAGGATTGTGACGACAAGCAGCGCGTGATTTATGTGGCTGCGAGCGCGGCAAGGCAAGGTCGGTTTGACGAGGCGGAGCGTCTGCTTCAGCACGCAGGGCGGGTAGAGCGTGGCCTTATTGAGGTGTATCGTGCGGGCTACGCCGTCGGCTTAGCGCGTCAGGGCAGGCATCGCGAGGCTGTGCGAGCCGCCCGTCGCCTACGCATCGATGAGTACCGCATCTACGCGCTGTCGCACATCGCCGCCGAGATGAAGCGTCAGGGTCTGTAGAGCGGCTACTCCCAGCGGTGGTAGGCGGGGTGTCCGGGCTTGACCGCGACGAACACGCCGCGGCAGGTCGCGCATACCTCGCCTTTGGCAATCAGCTCGCCCTCCACGGTGACTTTACTCCCATGCGTCTCCACAGGGCGGGCGCGCAGCTGCACGGGCGCGTCCACAGGCGTCGGGCGTAGCATTTTAATCGTATACTCGGCGGTGACGGTGGCGGGGATGTGGTTTAGCCCCTGCGTGGTCATCAAGTGGTATGCCGCCGTCCAGTTGCAGTGGCAGTCCAGCAGCGTGCCGATGACGCCGCCGTTCAACGCGCCCGGAAACGCCTGATGGTGCGGCTGGGGCTGCCACTCGGCAATCAGTTCGCCGCTCTCGGTAGCGAAGCTGCGGATGTGCAGACCGTGCGGATTGGCAGGTCCGCAGCCGTAGCAGATGCTGTTGGGCGCATAAGTTTCCTGCAGGCTCTTGGGTGCGCTCACGGTTGCTCGTTTCGTTTGCGCCAGCGATTCTCCTGCTTAGCCGACTCGGCAACGCTCAAACGCATCTTTCAGCGCGGCAATCGGGTCGCCTTTCGGCACGAACTCCTGCCCGATCCAGCCTGTGTAGCCCGTCTCCTTGATTGCCTTCATAATCGCGGGGTAGTAGAGCTCCTGCGTGTCGTCGATTTCGTTCCGACCGGGGTTGCCTGCCGTGTGGTAGTGCGCGATTTTGTCGTGGTGGGCGCGGATGGTGCGTATCACATCGCCTTCCATAATCTGCGCGTGGTAGATATCGTAGAGTATCTTCACGCGCGGCGAGTTGACCAGCTCAATCACGCGCACGCCCCAGCTCATCTTATCGAACTGGTAGTCGCGATGGTCTACCTTGCTGTTGAGCAGTTCTATCGCCAAGGTGACGCCTTTCTGTTCGGCGTAGGGCGCGATGCGTTTGAGGCAGGCGGCGGTGTTTTCGATGCCCTCGTCGTCGGGGCGTCCGCGCCGATTGCCCGAAAAGCAGATGAGGATGGGGATTTCGTACTGCACGGCTTTGTCGATGGTCGCTTTCAGCTCGTCTTCGATGCGGCTGTGGTTGCGCGGGTCGTTCATGCCGTTCTCGATGGTTCCGTGTCCGCCGTGGGTGACGATGGTCATGCCCGCCTCTTTCACCAGATCCCACATCGGTTCGGGCACGAGTTCGAAGCCTTCGTAGCCGATGCGTTTGGCTTCGGCGATGAGTCGTTTCGGCTCCACGCGCCCCTGATAGCACCACCAGCTGATGTCGTGTTTCATCTTCGCGCCTCGCATGGCGGGATTGTACCTAATCTTCCAGGAACTGCACGGCGGCGGGAGGCGTAATGCCGTGTTGTGCGCCGCGCGTAAGGAACTCGGTAATCGCGCGTTTGCCGCGTTCGCCCATGTCGAGCGTTAGCTCGTTCACATACATCCCCACGAATCGGTCGGCGGTTTCGGGGTCGATGCCGCGCCCGAACTGCATGGCGTAGCGCATGGCGGCGTCGCGGTTGTGCAGTCCCTGTCGGATGCTTTCGCGGAAGGCGCGGGCGATTTCGCGCTGGATGTCGCGTGGGAGGTCGCTCCGCACGGCGTTGACGCCCAGCGGCAGGGGTAGCCCGCCTGTCTGCTCGCCCCACCACACGCCTAAATCCAGCAGCAGATGCAGCCCCGCCTGCTGGTGAGTGAGCTGCCCCTCGTGGATGAGCAAGCCGACGGGAACCTCGCCGCGCTGCACGGCAGGCATAATCGCGTCGAAGGGCATCTCGAGGGTCTGGGCGTCAGGCAAGAACAGGCGCAACGCCAAATACGCGCTGGTGAGGTAGCCCGGCACAGCAATCGTGTGGCGCGCCAGCGTATCGAGTGGAATCGGCTCGCGGGCGACCAGCATCGGACCGTAGCCGTCGCCGAAGCTGCCCCCCTGATTCAGCACGACATACCGTTCCGCCACATACGCGAGGTTATGCACCGACATCGCCGTGAACTCCAGCTTGCCCTCACGCGACCACTCGTTCAGCGTCTGGATGTCGCGCAGCACATGCTCGAACTGCAAGGGCGTCTCGACCAAGCCTTCTGCTAACGCCCAGAACATAAAGGCGTCGTCGGCGTCGGGGCTGTGTCCGAGTCGGATGGTCATCGCACGCCCTCCCGCGCGAGCGCTTTCTGTTTCGCGTTTTCGAAGCCCTGCGCAATTGTTTCGGCGATTTCCTCGTCGTAGATGGGGAAAATCTGCACATCGGAGCTTTGGAGCATCGAGAATCGGCTCATCAGCCACCAGCTGCTGCCGACCTCTGCGCTGATGACAGGCGCCGCCCACGGCTGTTCGCCGACCATCAGCAGCAGGCGTTCGTCGCGTGGTTTCTCGCCCAACGCGCGGAACTGAGCAATCTGTTCGCGGGCGTAGTTCCACAGGCGTGCGCGCCCCTCCCGACTGAGCTGGAGATGCACCACAAAGTAGCGTCCTTGCGCACGGAGCGTCTCGGCGGCGCGCTCCTCCACCCAGACCCGCTCGATGTGTTGCTCGGTCAGCACGACAGGCAGCGTGCGAACCACTTCCTCAATCGGCACGCGCTTGAAGTTCTGCTGGTCTTCCGCGCCGAATTCGGGGCGTTCGAAGCCTGCCTCGCGCAGTACCTCCACCACTTTGGGCACTTCGTGGGTGATGATAATCTTCCAGCGTCGCTCTTCCATCGCGCGGGCAGGGAAGCCGAACACAGTGAACTGCGACGGCGCAAGCTGGCTTAACTGCATGCGGCTGGTCTGGTAGTAGCCCACGCCGATATTGCCGAGATACAGGGCGAGCAGCACCCCCAGCACGATGAGCGCGATTCGCGTCGTAGACCGCTGACCCATGCGCATAGCACTGCAAAGTATACCCTGCGCTGTGGAATAACCCCCTATGCGATGAAACCGATGATTAAGATTCTGGCGGTAGGGTTCCTTGCGGCAGGCGTGGGCGTGATGGCAGGGCGGATGCTCGCGCCCAAGCCCGACCCCATCCCGACAGACCCGCTGGGCAAGCTGCAGTACGGCAATAAGCTGTTCGCCAACGGCAAACTCGCGCTGCCGCCCGTGGACGAGATGACCCGCTACCAACTGCAGACCGAGGGGCAGAAGCCGTTCGCTGTGGTCGTGTCCTGCTCCGATTCGCGCGTGCCGCCCGAACTCATCTTCAATCAAGGGCTGGGCGACCTGTTTGTGGTACGCGCCGCAGGACATGTAATCAGCGTGGAGACCCTCGCCTCCATCGAGTACGCGGTGGAACATCTGAAGACACCACTGATTGTGGTGCTGGGACACTCGCACTGCAGCGCGGTGCAGGCGACGCTCTCCGATAAGCCTTCAGCAGGACACCTGCCCCAACTCACTGCGCACATCGAGCCAGTGGTGCAACGCTTGCGTGAAACGCATCCGCACCTCAAAGGCGACGCCCTCTTGGAGCGCGTCATCCGCGAGCATGTCATCCACACGATACAGACCATCCGCAAGCGCAGCGCGATTGTGCGCGAGTTGCACGCAGTGGGTAAAGTGCAGTTCGCTGGAGGCGTGTACGACTTGCGCACGGGCGTCGTCGAATGGCTGAAGCTGCCGCCTGAACTGGACGGCGAACTGTCCACGACCGCTCACAGGGGGAAGGTAAGCCACTAATCGCCGATTGAGACAGCGATACTGGGTGGTAGCGGCGGGCGGACTCGAACCGCCGACCTACCGGGTATGAACCGGTTGCTCTAACCAACTGAGCTACGCCGCCCCGAAATCTTTGGTGCGGACGGGGAGACTCGAACTCCCACACGCTCTCGCGCACTAGAACCTGAATCTAGCGTGTCTACCAATTCCACCACGTCCGCACGGGCTATTAATATACCCCAAACACGGGGGCGGCTGTCAAGGGGTTCAGAGGCTGTTCGAGAAATCGCCTGTTGTATGCGGAACCCCCTCCTGCAGGTTCCCCCTTGAAAAGGGGGAACCGATTTTCTCACTTGGTTCCCCCTGCAAGCAGCGGGAACCGATTTTCTCACTTGGGTCCCCCTGCTTGCAGGGGGAACCTAAAGGAGGGGGTAGCTGCCCCTACTCGTCGGCGGGGACGCAGACGCTACAAGGCGCGGACAGGAATGTCCGTGCTATAAGTTGACCTTTAGGGCGATTAGTCAACTGCCTCCGCCGTCTCGTCGGTGTCGGCGGCAGGCGAGGCAACTACTGCTGACGGCGACATCTGGGAGCGCACCTGTTGCTCAATCTGCGCAACGAGGTCGGGGTGCTGCTCCAAGTAGGCGCGCGCGTTCTCGCGTCCCTGCCCCAAGCGCGTGTCGCCGAAGCTGAACCATGTGCCCGACTTCTGAATCACGCCCATCGCCAACGCTTGGTCGATTAGGTCGCCGAGCCGCGAGATGCCCTGCCCGAAAATCATATCGAACTCGGCTTGACGGAAGGGCGGCGCGACCTTATTTTTGACCACCTTGACGCGCGTGCGCACGCCGATAATCTCGTTGCCCTGCTTGATATTGTCCACGCGGCGCACTTCCAGTCGCACTGACGCCCAGAACTTGAGGGCGCGTCCGCCTGGCGTGGTTTCGGGGTTGCCGTACATAACCCCCACTTTCTCGCGAATCTGGTTGATGAACACCACCGCGGTATTGCTCTTGGCAGCCGACGCGCCGAGTTTGCGCAGCGCTTGCGACATCAGGCGCGCCTGCGCCCCGACCGTCACATCGCCGATGTCGCCCTCCACCTCTTGGCGGGGCATCAGCGCGGCGACCGAGTCCAGCACGGCAATATCGAATGCGCCGCTGCGAATCAGCGTGTCCATAATCTCCAGCGCTTCGTCGCCCGTGGAGGGCTGCGAAATGAAGAGCCGATCGACATCCACGCCAATCGCGCGGGCGTAGTCGGGGTCTAAGGCGTGTTCGGCGTCCACGAAGAGCGCGTTGCCGCCCATTTTTTGCGCTTCGGCAATCATGTGGAGCGCGAGCGTGGTCTTGCCCGACGATTCGGTGCCGTAAACTTCGATGATGCGACCGCGTGGGATGCCGCCCACGCCCAGCGCGAGGTCTAACGCGGTGCTTCCCGTGGGGATTGCCGCCACCTGCAGGCGCGTCGCCTCGCCCAGACGCATCACGCTGCCCTTACCGAACTGTCGCTCGGCTTGGGCTATCGCCGCTTCCAACGCCTTCTGCTTGTCCACTGCGGAACTGTTCGTCGTCGCCATCGTCATCTCCTCAATAGTAGATAATTGTCTACGGTATTATACCTGATGAGTGGGCGATGTCAAGGGCGCGCGAGGGTGGGGTATACTTCACGCACACGATGAGACTGCACGCCCTGCGCCTATGGCAGTTTCGCAACTATGTCCGCGCCGAGCTGACGCCCGCGCCGCGCATGAACATCCTGCTGGGGGCGAACGCGCAGGGGAAGACGAACCTGCTGGAGGCAATCTACTACCTCAGCGCGTTGCGCCCGCTGCGCCCTGTGCGCGAGGTGGACTTGGTGGGCTGGGGCGCGACCGAGATGCGGCTCACGGCGCAATACGAGACCGATGGGCTGACCGACGCCATCCAGATTCGCCTGCCCCTGCAGGGGAAGCGAACGGTGATGCACAACGAGCAGCCCGTCGCCAGGCAGAGCGCGCTGGTGGGCAAGCTGAGCATCGTGTGCTTCACCGCGCAAGATTTGAGCCTCGTTCGCGGCGAGCCTGCCGACCGACGCCGCTTTTTAGACGCCGAGATTAGCCTGCTGAGCCACCGCTACCTCTACTCGCTGGCGCACTACAAACGCGCGCTGGAGCAGCGCAACACACTGCTGCGACGCCACTTGGAGGGCGTCGCCACGCTGGAGAATCTGCCCGAATGGAACGCGCAGCTCGCCAAGTACGGCGCGCGACTGTTCCATGCACGGCGACAGTTTCTGGAACGGCTCCACGCGCTTGCCGAATCGACCCACCGCGCTCTGACCGAGAACGCCGAGACGCTCGCCCTGCGCTACCTGCCCGGCTTGCCCGTGCGCGAGCCGCTGCCCGACAAAGAGGAAGATTGGCACGACGCGCTGCTGAGCGCACTGCACCAGTCGGCAGGCGAGGAGCTGCGCCGAGGCGCGACGCTCTACGGACCGCACCGCGACGATTTTCTGATTCAAGTGCAGGGCTACGAGGCGCGCCTGTTCGCCTCGCAAGGGCAACAACGCACCTGCGCCCTGAGCCTGCGCCTGTCGGAAGTCGCGCTGGTCGAATCGATCCGCCAAGAACCGCCAATCGTGCTGCTCGACGATGTGTTCTCCGACTTAGACCCCGCGCGACGCCGCCATCTGACAGCGTTCCTCACGCCGCGCACGCAAACTTTCATTACCTGCACGGATTTGAGCGCGTTCGACGCGGCGACCTTGCAAGACGCCGCGCTGTTCGAGGTGCTTTCGGGGACGGTGATGCCGCGTGCGTGAGCTCACGCAGGCAGGCGACGCGCTCCAACGGCTGTTGCAGCAACTGGGGCTGGAGCGACAGTTCCGCACCTATGACGCGCTCGCGCACTGGAGCGACATCGTGGGCAAGCAAGTCGCTCAGGTCGCCCGTCCCCTGCGCCTCGACGCCGACACGCTCTGGGTCGCCGTGAAAAGCCATGCCTGGGCGCAGGAGCTGAACTTCCAAAAGCACACGATTCTGCAGCGTCTGAACGCGCGCGCAGGCGAGGAACGGTTCAACGAGATACGGTTCGTGGTTCGGGCGAACCTGCCCCCTGCTCTGGGACAGGCGTCCGCAACGGCGCAACCGTCCACCTCGGCGTCGCTCCCCAACCTCACGGACGCTGAAATGAGGCAGGTCGAAGCGATGGCGTCGGGTATAACCGACCCTGACTTGCGCGACGCGCTTATGCGGGCGCAGGCGGCGACATTGCGCTATCAGAAGTTCTTGGCGCAGCAGGGCTGGCGGAGGTGCCCCGTGTGCGAGTGTTATCACAGCGACGATTCGGCGGTCTGTTTCCTGTGCGAGCGGGGCGTTTAGGGACCGTGGCGCGTCCGCGCCCGATGCTGCAGCTCGCGCTGGGCATCGCGCTGGGGATTAGCCTGACGGAGTGGCTGGCGTTGCCCATCGCGCCGTCGGTCGGGCTGGGGCTGCTGGGGCTAATCCTTGCGTTGGGCGCGCCGCACTGGGCATGGCTGGCAATCGGGCTGGCGCTTGGCGCGATTCGATATGACGCTTGGCGCACGCCGCCCGTGCAGACGCCGCCGTCTGTGGCGACCCTGCACGCGATTGGAACCTTAGAGCCGACGCGCAACGGCTACCGACTGCTGTGCGCCTTTGAATCGCCGTCGCTGCCCACCTATGCGCTGGTCTACTTCCGCCCGAATGTGACGCGCCTGCCCGACTACGGCGATGTGTTTCAGGTTCAGGTGAGTTGGCGTCGCCCGACGCGCTTTCAGGGCTTCGATTGGGCGCGGTACTTAGAGCGCAGGCGCGTCTATCACCTCGCGACGGTGTTCAGCGAGCGTCAGTTTGAAATCCTTCAGTCGGGCGAGGGCAGATGGCAGCGGCGGTTCTCGGCGGCGCGCCAATCGCTGCGAGAGACAGTGCGCCGTCGCCTCAGCCCCGACGCTGCAGCGACGCTGGAGGGTATGCTGGTCGGCGCGACGGGCGATTTCCCGCCCCAGCTGCGCGAGGCGTTCCATCAGTCGGGGATTGGACACCTGCTGGCGACATCGGGGTTGCATGTGGCGATTGCGCTGCACTTGGTCTACTTTGCGTTGCGCTGGACGCCGACGCCGTTCGCAGCGCGGGTGGGGCTGGTGATTTTGGCGGCGTGGTGCTATGCGCTGCTGGCAGGGCTGCGCCCCTCAATTGTGCGCGCGGCGACGATGGCGACCTGCGCCCTGTGTGCGCCGCTGGTGGGACGCGAGACGGACAGCCTAAATGCGCTGGGGTTCGCAGGCGCGCTGTGGCTGCTCATCGCGCCGCACGCCCTGTTCGAGGTGGGGTTCCAATACTCGTTCTGCGCGGTGCTGTTCATCTTGCTGTTTTACGGCAGGCTGGAGCGCGGGTTGCGCGGAGCCGCACAACAGGTGGGCGTCCCTCTCGCCTCAGGAATACACAGCACATTACTGCGGAAGTTCGTTATTCCGCTCCTAAGCGTTTCGCTGTGCGCTCAGGCGGGGATTAGCCTCGTGCAACTTTACCATTTCGGCTACCTATCGTTGCTGGCGCCTGTGGCGAACTTGCTGGCGGTTCCGATGGCGTATCCCACTTTAGCGATGGGGTTCTGGTTTTGGCTCTCGCAGGGTGTGGGAGTAGGGTTAGTGGAGGGTCTATGCGCGTGGCAGAAGTGGGTTGCGCTGACTTTCAGTGGGGATTGGGTTCCTGCGTTGCGTGGCGTGAGCGTGCCTGCGTGGGCGGCGATAGG